>JBMYWX010000301.1:0-3707 GCA_049607825.1 Nitrospirales bacterium | reverse complement strand
CATTTAGCTTAGGCGATGGACTCCGCCCTGGCTCGATAGCCGACGCAAATGATGCGGCTCAATTCGGGGAACTTGAGACATTAGGAGCATTAACGACTGTGGCATGGCAACACGATGTCCAAGTAATGATTGAAGGCCCTGGACATGTGCCCATGCACATGATCAAAGAAAACATGGACAAGCAACTTGAAACATGCAAAGAGGCCCCCTTTTACACATTAGGCCCTCTTACTACCGACATTGCACCGGGCTATGACCATATTACTTCAGGAATCGGGGCAGCCATGATTGGATGGTACGGCTGTGCAATGCTTTGCTATGTCACTCCCAAAGAACACCTCGGCTTACCTGATAAAAATGATGTAAAAGATGGAGTCATTGCCTACAAAATTTCGGCCCATGCTGCTGACCTTGCCAAGGGTCACCCAGGTGCCCAATCTCGCGATAATGCCCTTTCCAAGGCACGTTTTGAATTTCGCTGGGAAGATCAATTTAATTTATCGCTTGACCCAGAAACAGCTCGCACCTACCACGATGCCACACTCCCCGACCAAGCGGCTAAAGGAGCACATTTCTGTTCGATGTGTGGCCCAAGTTTTTGTTCCATGAAAATTACCCAAGATGTCCGAGACTATGCTGACCAACTGAAGGTGGATGAACAAGAAGCGATTCAAGTTGGCTTACGAGAAAAATCAGAAGAGTTTCGAAAAACTGGCGGAGAAATCTATTTATAAGTACCTAGCTTTGCACATATTGTGCTGTTCTACAAGGAAAATAGCCTACCCATTTTCTCTATGAATCTTTGTGAGCAAACGAACATCCATCGGCAATGGAGTGACCAGAACAAAGACATGACGATAATAGTAAGAATAAGGAACCGGCAATGAGTGAGCAAAAGATGGCCCCCCTGCGTGAGCGTGACGTAACGCGTCATATCGCCAGAGAATATTACAAAGAGTTTGATCAACTGATTGAGAGTGACGTAATTATCGTCGGCGCTGGCCCATCCGGCCTTATATGTGCCAGGGATCTCGCCTCTCAGGGAATCCGAACATTGCTCATTGAACAGAGTCTAGCCCTTGGTGGTGGATTTTGGTCAGGTGGGTATCTTATGAATAAAGCGACAATTTGCTCGCCAGCAGATGAAATTTTGGCAGAGCTTGGCATTCCGTGCAAACCCGTTCAAGAGTGCGACGGGATGACCATCGTCGACCCTCCCCATGCAACGGCCAGATTAATTGCCGCGGCCTATGAGGCTGGTGCCAAGGTCATGAACCTCACACGGGTTCTCGATTTAATTGTTCGCGAAGAGGGGAAATTAGAAGGGGTCGTCGTTAATAACACGACCGCAGAAATGGCAGGACATGACATCATCCATGTCGATCCTATTGCCCTAGAAAGCCAAATTGTCGTGGATGCTACAGGCCATGATGCAATTGTGATTGCCCTTCTCCATCGTCGAAATCTCTACGAGACAGTTCCAGGCAATGGCGCTATGTGGATCGCGAAGTCTGAAGCATTGGTTGTTGAGAATACCAGAGAAGTGTATCCCAATTGTTTTGTAACCGGCTTAGCTGTAGCTGCAGTTGATGGCACTCCTAGAATGGGACCAGCGTTTGGCTCAATGATCTTATCTGGAAGACGTGCCGCTGAGCTTGTACAACGTAAACTCAAAGGCGAATAATCCTTAGACGGTTTTGCTATTTTATTTGAAAATCGATAAGTTGAATCTTAAAGTGTCAACATTCACGTCTTCACTTTCCATCTCGTTTTAACCTCAGGAGGATACGCATGGATTTGCAGGATTTCCTGCAACAGGGTAGCGGTACAGAAGAAGATAAGATAGTAGCATGGAACCTCTTCCAGAAAGCCTACGAGCTTCAAAGAAAAGGACAACTGGATGAAGCTGTCAAACTGTACAAACAATCCATTGACACATCACCCTCGGCAGAGGCCTATACATTTCTTGGATGGACCTACAGTTTCATGGGACAACTGAATGAAGCCATTGAGGAATGTCATCGGGCCATCAATTGTGATCCAGATTTTGGTAATCCATATAATGATATCGGGGCTTACCTGATTGAATTAAACCAGTTAGACGATGCCATCCCATGGTTTGAAAAAGCGATGAATGCAAAACGCTATGAAAACCCATCCTTTCCTCATATGAATGTTGGACGGGTATATGAAAAAAAGGGAGATTGGGAAAAAGCTATTGATGCATACAAACAAGCGACGACATTAGATCCTGAGTATACGGCCGCCAAGCGGGCAATGATGCGTTTAATCACCCTGATGAACTAAGCTCTTGTATGACCAGCTAAAGGGAAAAATTTTACCCTAGAACGGAATTCAATATGGAACAGGATAAAACGATACTCGTGGGTGTGAGTGACATCTTTTTTTATACAAAGATCCGAGATGCCTTTCTCCCTCATGGCTATGCACTACAGAGAGTAAAAAAACAAGAAGACTGGCAAGAGAAAATCTCGACCTTGAATCCCCATGCTATCATTCTCAACATGAATGATGAAAAACTCGAAGCTGCTGCAGCACTCCGCCTGATGAAAGGTACCGATGCATTCAAAGATATTCCAGTTCTTGCGTTCGCCAATCACGAAGAAGTAGAAACCTGGAAGCATGCCAAAGAGCTCGGCATCAATAAGATCGTCTCACGCAATGAGTTCTCCGCCAGAACTTTAGCGTTACTAGAAGAATTGATTCCAGCCTCATGAAGCAGTCCCCACTCCATTCACAGCACAAGGCGTTCGGCGCACACTTCCAAATAATGGGAGAGTGGGAAATGCCTCAACATTACGGACAAACAGCCAACGAACATTTCGCAGTCAGGCAGCGCGTCGGGATTGCCGACCTTTCACTTCGAGGAATCAACCGCATTACTGGTGACGATCGTGTCTCATGGTTACAAAATCTTATCAGCAATGACATTCGACCTTTAACCAGTGGTCATGGACTGTACTCTGCCTTCATGGATCACAAAGGTAAAATGTTATCTTACTTCCGCGTCTTGATATTAGAAGATTCCATTGTTCTGGAAGATGCAGGAGAAGTTAGTAATTCAACCTATCAACACCTACGAAAGTTCTTACTGTACGGGACCAAAGCTAAAATGGATAATTGCCTTGAATCATGGGGCACATTGCTCGTTTCTGGACCTTCAGCACCGAATCTTATTATGCAAGCCTTCTCTATTGATCTAGGGGAAGCGACATCTCTGGATTTTCACGTGACAGATATCGAAGGACAAACAGCCTTATTCGTACGAACAGAAGAAACAGGCGAATGTGATATTGAGATTTTGCTCCCAATTGAAAGTCTGCCTTCGGTCTGGGAGCGAATCTGGGAGATTGGAAGACCTCTAGGCCTATCTGCAGTTGGACATGGCGCGCTCGAGTCTTTACGACTTGAGGCTGGGATACCTAAACTGGGTCCAGATTTGAATGATAGAATTGTCCCTCCAGAAGCCAATCTGGAGGGTAAAGCATTTAGTTTGACAAAGGGATGTTACCCTGGACAAGAAGTCGTGGCCCGGATGGACACATACGGATCGGTGAAACGGCGGCTTGTCGGACTCTTACTCGATTCCCCCGAAGCTAAAATTCCAGCCCCAGGAGACAAAATTTTTAGTGGGGACCGAGAAGTTGGATGGATATCAAGTGCAACCCATTCTCCGACCTTCCAAA
>JBMYWX010000300.1:0-3728 GCA_049607825.1 Nitrospirales bacterium | reverse complement strand
ACACTCACCGGCGGCGACCTTCTTCTCCTCTTACCAGAGATTTTTCTCACGATCTGGCTGTGCGTCGTCCTGTCGGTTGATTTTTCCATGCGAAAAATTAGTCATGAGACATTGGCGCATCTCAGTATTGGCGGATTGATTGTCACGACCTTCATCCTCTTTTGGTTTGATCAAGCTGGCATAACAGGCGCGCTGTTTAAGGACATGTATGTCCTCGATCATATGGCGATATTTTTTAAGATTATGATCTTAATCGCCACGGCCATGGTCATCTTTATTTCAATTGATTATGTAAAAAGCTTTCACCTCTTTAAAGGTGAATATTATTTCATGGTTGTCATGTCGGCATTAGGCATGATGTTCATGGCATCAGCGAATGATCTCTTGTCCGTGTTTGTGACCCTTGAATTTTCAACATTCGGCTTTTATGTGCTGGTCGCCTATCTTCGTGACGATGTTCGATCAAGCGAAGCGGGTCTGAAGTTTTTCATCTTAGGAGTCTTTGCGGCAGGCCTTCTGGCTTATGGCATTAGTCTGGTCTATGGCGAAGCCGGTACATTGATATTCTCAGAAATGGCATCAACCCCTGGAAGTTACGGATTTGCTATAGGATTCCTTCTCATATTCGCCGCACTTGGATTTAAGATTGGCGCAGTCCCCTTTCACTCCTGGATTCCAGACACTTACCAAGGTGCACCGACACCAGTGACAGCCTTTTTGTCGATTGCTCCTAAAGGCGCCGCAATCGCTATTTTGATCCGCATATTTTTTGTGGGCTTGGCATCATTCAAACCCATGTGGGTGCTACTCTTCGTCTGTGCTTCGATCATCTCGATGACCTATGGTAATGTCGTAGCCATAGCCCAAAAGAACATTAAACGATTACTCGCCTATTCAGGGATCGCGCAAATCGGGACCGTCATGGTGGGGTTGGCTGCTGGAACAAAAATGGGTAGTGATGCCATGTTGTTCTATCTGCTGACCTACCTCTTTGCTAACGTAGGAGCTTTCGCTGTGGTGATTGCCGTGAGTAGCATCATCAAGAGTGATGAAATTGAAGACTACGCCGGACTCAATCGGCGTTCTCCCTTTTTAGCTGCAGCCATGTTCTTGTTCTTACTGTCCCTAGCTGGCGTCCCTCCATTAGCAGGTTTCATTGGAAAACTCTATTTATTCGTCGCCGCGATGGAAGAAGAACTCTATACACTCTTAATTGTTGGACTCATCAATATCGTGATCTCAATGTATTATTACTTGATTGTCGTCAAAAAAATGTACATCAGCGAACCTGTTGATTCATCTCCCCTTCCCGTCTCCGCACCAATCAAAGCCGTCGTCTACTTTTGTGTTGCGGGAACACTCCTCCTCGGGATCTATCCTAAGGCCTTCATCGACTGGGCAGTCTCCGCCACCTTGATGTTCTCCAACATCGCCAAAACGACTGCTGCTGCGCCAGCACTTAGTTCACTTGTGGGTGGATGAACTTCGCCCTTTATCACTTCCTTAAAAATCTATTTTTCCAGGTCACGAACATTCCGTGGCACTAGACAGTTTTATACTAAAAAATTCTATTATCTAAACAGATACATCTCGTATCTTTTTGGATACAACCTCTCTAGGTGGCTTCAACTCAACATCCCAGACTTGGGTTAAAAAACTTCTATTTCCTCAATAAGTTGAAAGGAATTCCTGCGCTTCCTCTTAGATTAAGACAGGCCTCAAACTTGCGTTGAATCCATCTAGAAAAATCAACCAAGGAAGGTGACGATTGAACCCCTCTCGATCGGACAAAACACGTCTGCTCAGACCACATATTTTTGTGCTCGAGCAGAACAAGCAATTACATCGGCATCTGCGTAATAGATCAGATCTATACGATCTCACAGTCAGCAGCAATCTATGGCAGGCTATTGAGGATCGCATATTTGAAAATGGATCACGACCAGACTTAGCTGTCATCGATGTCTCACTCTCTCAATCCAAACGTGGACTTGAACTGGGCAAAGATCTTCGACAAAGCGATCAGACCATTCCTATCCTGCTCATCACAAAAGAGAGTTCAGAATCCTTTGCACTCACTGCCTTACGGACAGGCATCACTGACTACGTCAAAGAACCTTGTTCCCATGAAGAATTTTCAGAACGTGTCATGTATTGCCTCAAGCAACGTCGGGCAAGGGCACTTACTCGATTAGAAGAACATGGGAATTATGAATCCCTTGAGAATGTCCTGATCGGAACCTCCCCAACTATTCTCGAAGTCCGTGCGGATATCAAGAAAATCGCGCAGACACAGAGCAATCTTCTCATTACGGGAGAGACAGGAACTGGGAAAGAAGTCGTTGCTCAAGCGATACACCGAAACAGCCAGCGTCGTAATAAAGCATTCGTCTGCGTAAATTGCGCAGCCATTCCAGGAACCTTATTGGAAAGTGAATTGTTTGGATATGAGCAAGGAGCTTTCACTGGGGCCATACAAACCCAGAAAGGAAAGCTCGAGCAAGCACAAGACGGAACGATCTTGTTTGATGAAATTGGGGATATGGAGCTTTCAGCACAAGCCAAGGTATTGAGAGCCATAGAGGAACGACAAGTACATCGCTTAGGTGGAGGAAAGAATCACCCACTTAATATCCGTGTGATCGCCGCAACAAATCAGAACTTAGAGCTAGCTATCGACCAAAAGCAATTTCGTTCAGACCTCTTCTATCGTTTGAATATAGCTAGAATTCATCTACCACCCCTTCGTGAACGAAAAGAAGACATACCCGCCCTCATTCAACATTTCATTCGTGAATTTAATCCGAAGTTTCATCGCGAGGTTGAAAAACTGACAGATGCAGCCCTAGAGTCACTTCTGAAATATTCCTGGCCAGGAAATGTCAGAGAACTAAGAAATCTCATCGAAGCTTCATTCATCCATCTTCCAAACCCAGCAACCAGACACATGGAACTTCCGGAGCAATTCCGTAAAAAGGAAAAAGAAAATGCTTCACTGCCTCAAGATGAACGCGACCTCATTCTATCAGCCCTCCTCACTACCAAATGGAGCCGAACAAAAGCAGCAAAAAAGTTGGAATGGTCACGAATGACGCTCTACCGGAAGATGGCCAAACACGATATTGGCATCGCCAACCATAAAACTTGTGAGAATCTCGCCGAACAGACCCACCTCATCAACAAGCAATGTAACATCTTGTAACATTTTCTCCTCAAACCTGTAGCAAATATTGTTACACATCCATTTTTTCACAACTCATCATTTCACCGCACACTACCGATCTAACCCAACAGCTCAAAACTACTGCAGATAGTACGAACTGTCCAATGGGAATTGACGTACAAAGTATTTGTAGTTCTATGTCCAACGTAAGCCTTACATACCCGCATTCAGAATGTTTGTAACATCTCTCATTACATCTTCTTCTCATCCTCTAGGGCAGCAAGAATGAAAAGAGGTGCAATCCCAATCATTTCAATCACTTTTTGGCAGTCAATTAATTTTCCTTTTTCTACACATCAATCTTGCAGCTTATCAATTCATTAGCAATGCCTAGTATGTGACTAAAGTCAAAACCTTCCACCTCGCATTATGACCACTCAAGATGAACAGTTTATTTTTAAGAAAAGTATTCCGATCATCCACGTCGACACATTTCGGATCGGATATGACGCCTACAAATTCATTCTAGATCTTGGCTCTGTTACACCCAATGATAAGTTAGCAC
>JBMYWX010000299.1:0-3728 GCA_049607825.1 Nitrospirales bacterium | reverse complement strand
TCTGTTTGAAGGATAGACCCTTTGGAATTCAAGGTCATGAACTGAGAACCTCCGCCTCGACCCGTACGGATGATGATCGTGATGTACCTGAGACCTATTGAGCCCACTACAAATGTATTGAACCGCCCTCTAAGGGAAAAGGAGTTGAGTCTGTTATGTACAGTTCCATAATGCGACTTCGTCTGGACAAAAATCGTTTCACCTTATGGTTAGGGATGAGCATTCTGGTCTGTTTAACCACCGCAGCATGTTCCCGGTCAGCCTGGATGAAAGAGGATGGCCGTGAAGTTGCCCCAAGTGAACAACTGACTTGCGCGGAGGAAGTTGGAGGAGCACCAGCAAACCATGCACTCACGCATGAAGAATTGCAACCAAAAATTGAGGCTTGCATGAAAGCCAAAGGCTATCACCGCCGTCCCTGGTGGCTCTTGAACGATCTACACTGGAATATCAGCCCACCCTCCTAGACCTTCGCTTACGAATGACTTCCTTCACTTCGTATTAATCGCGCGTATCAGCAAGTTCCATGAATTATGATCAAAAAGACTTCTGTGCACTTTGGTCATTCTATGGGGAATCATTCGCTTCCAAATAACAGAATCTGCTATGGTCAGCTTGTCAACCATTTATTGATATTCCGCTGTACCCAACTTACATTTTCATTTGATGTCAGTGACGTTGGGAGGACTCTAAGGAAGTAAAACATTCAATGTTCTCACATCACCTTTCTCACCTTTTCTTCTGTACATTGATTTTTCTCTACTCACTCATCCTCGTCACAAGCCTTGCCCACGCTGAAGCCATTGAAGGTTTCCGAGAGCTCAAGTTTGGGATGACCAAAAAAGAAGTTGTGGCCTTAGAAACCTGTTCTACCGCAACAGAATGTTTGTACGAGCTGGCCGGAAAAAATCGATACCTTATTCCTTTTTATACTCAATCTCCAGACAGTTCATCACCACCCACTGTCGCCAAAATCTCCATTGATATGGGGGCCTTTAACGAACCTTGGTTTGCGGATTTGCAGATACGGCTTCGAGACCAATATCAATTAACTCATGACTTACGAAGCGAAGACGTTGAAGCATTTAAAAACGGACACATCACTCAGCTCACGTCAGGTTATGAGGATGGGCAAGTTCTCTTACAGGTCATTAGAAGAAAATTTGGCAATCTCATTCTCAAAGTCATTTACCAGAACAAAGAAATGGCGGCAAAAACTTTCCTGACTCCACATACATCGTCCCCGCAATAACCCATGTTGAAAACCAGAGGCTATCCGTCAAATCAATTCATGCTGCTCATGATTTTGCTTCTGAGTCTTGGAGGCATGCCTTTACCGGCTTTCGCAACGTTTGGATGGGAAATTGGTTAGATGGTATTAGACTTCGGCAACGAAGTTGAACCAGGAGAAAGTAACATTTTGGTTGATAAACTCGAAGTTGGCACATCCTTTGATGTCGACCTCACGTGGAAGATAAATCAGGAAAACTGCCTACTACAAATTCAAGAACCTGCTGTCAATGCGATGCCACTGAAATCCAAAACCATTGTTGATGATGGCCGATTCGCTGGAGCTCCCTCCCATGCATTGATTCCTCAGATTGACGCATTACTCTTGACTGCCAAGACAGGTCGAATCTGTAAACTTGATGGTGCACAAAACGAATTTATTACAGTCGCACGAAAAGATCATCCAGTCGTTCATCAAACCAAAGAATCCCAAGCTGCGTCCATAGGGGCTATCGTAATGGTTTTTCGAGCCACGGGGTTTTTCACGCCTCATGATGTCGTCGTCCAACCTGGAGAAAAAGTTGTATGGATCTACGCAGATGGTGCGAATGAGCCTCATAGCGTCACGAGTGGAGCCTGTCACGGCAATGATTGCTCGGGAGGCGGGCAAGCATTCAATAGCGGACCTACCTTAACCAAACCAGGCCAACGATTTGAGCACGTATTCACCAAATCTGGAACTTTCCCATACCACTGCGACCTACATCTTGGCTCCATGCAAGGCACCGTCATCGTCAAACCGTAATAATCCACTCGTCTACTCGCTCCCTTACTTTAAAGAACAAGCTTTTTCTCCTAAAACTCAATTACATATAGTTCATTAGTCTGACAATTCATTAAGCCCCCAATCATAGTCCAAGTACGATATGTGTGGGCTTCCACTTTTTAGTGTTCCTTGTGCACTTTCAGGAGCAAAAGGAGTGAGATATTTTACTACTCCACCCTTCGAATCAAAATCTTCTTTGAACCATTTAAAAATTGAGGAAAGATGTACTCGTTTTTTCGTACTGTCAACGCGTAAACCTTTTTCTTTATTCGCCAAAAACAATTTCAACTGATCATCTAATTGTGCATCAATATCTTTTACGGTATAGGCTTCTTTTCGAAGGTCCGGACAACTGACTGAGGCACAGACGATCGCGACGTGAATCCGAGGTTCACCGAGTTTTCGCAAAATCACATGTTCAATCTCATTAAGCGTCCTGACTTTCCCACCAACCGTTCCCACGTCCTTTTTCCACACAGCCTTAAAGAAACTTCCTGCGTCCTTAATGCTTTTGACTGGATAATGATCAAGTACCATCTTCACGGCCATCACATTGTACGCATTCATCCAGAACACCAGTTTGTCTTTTGATGTCTTCAGGTCAGCTAATGACGCTTTTTTAAGATCATTCAATAACCTGGTATAAGCAGGATCCTTCGCCAACTTTTGATAATCAACCGCATTGAGCTTCACGCCATTGATTGTCTTTGCTGCCACATACTTTTTTAGCAATCCATCCCACTGAGAAAAATCAAATGCCCATACAGGCTGGGCAGCGAACAAGGCTAAGAGCACCAACGCGAATACGTGTTTTATGACATTCTTTCGCATGACAAAATTCTCCTTTAGGTAGCCATGTAGCACAACAGTTTTACAAATGCCTTTATTGATCGATGCATCTGACTGGGAGTCCCTTGGTCACACAAAACATTACACATTATTTGGTCAAAAATGTGAGACCTTGCGCAAACGCACTCGCAAATTACAGTGACAAATTGACAGGAATTATGAGGAATGGGAGGGAAAGGATTCAGCTATCCCAAAAAGACGTGATGATCACCATTGTTCGTATACGAAGAAAGTGAAAAGCTGATATTCGAGTCAAGAACACAGAACCACGAAGCATCTGTTGTTCGTAAATATCCGCTCAACTAATCAGTGCTAGGTATGGACCTCACAGACATCGAACTCATTTTTTGAACCAGTCTTCGTGGGCTCGGCCGACTGTTCTTCACAGAATTCTTTTGATTGTTCAGTGACTTTGATGTTTCAGCCGGACTTGCCTCATCTGTCGATTGGAGAGCTTTCATTCCAGGCATGCGTACTGAACCAAATGTTTGCTCTACCATACCCGTTACAGGAAGACGCACAATACCTTGGGAAGCCATTCCCGGCATAGCATCACCAGCCAAACTTGATTCGGGAACTGTGACTCCCATGACTAGCAATATCAAAAGAGAGATAATCATACATGACTCCTTTATGATCTAGGAAAACTCTAAGCTACCATAGCTGTAGACTACGACATGATCGATATATGAGATGCATCAAGGCTACGAGAAGAGATCTCTCTCCTGTACTAAACCAGCAAAATACTTGCCAATAGGAACATACGAAAAATTCCCAAATAATTCCAAGCAGTACGACTACACATTCACAGAATCGTCTGATG
>JBMYWX010000298.1:0-3757 GCA_049607825.1 Nitrospirales bacterium | reverse complement strand
CTCACCTCCGTGGCCGGTGTAATTAACTATTAATGCACCCCGCTGAACTTCAGTGTTCAAATTGGTATTAACCTCCGGATATCGTTGTCCTCCAGGTGTAGATTCTTGTACAAACGAATCGAAATAAATTTTGGTGAGGTTGTATTGTGGGTCAACCGTGATTTCAAGCTTGCCCCCAGGTGCTTTGACCGTCACCGGACTTTTGACCAATCCTAAGCGGACAGCAGCACTCGCTGCGGCACAAGCTGATGATCCGGAGGCCTGGGTTTCTCCTGCACCACGTTCCCAGATCAATATCGATATGGTCTTAGGTCCAATGGGCACAGCAAGTTGGACATTGGTACGTTTTGGGAAAATCGTATGCTTCTCGAGTTCCGGGCCAATTTCCAGTAAATCATCCTGTGTCCACGTTGTTCCTTTTTCTTTAAAGACCACACAATGTGGGTTGCCGACACTGACGCCCATGAATCGTAATGACTGACCTGCTGCTTTAACTGGTTGTTGTATGAGTTCGGGAACACGAAGAGAGCAGGGTAAGGACATAGGTTGAAAGGAGGCTTGTCCCATTTCAACGGTTGCGCCATTCACATGCCCTTGGTCATTGACGTGTAAATGGATGTGTACGAGTCCACCCTTGGTGTGGACGCTAAATTGCCGCTTTTTCGTTTTTCGAGTGCCAAATAGATAACTGCCAAAAATTCGCAAGCCATTTCCTGATTTTTCAGCTTCAGTTCCATCAGGATTATAGATGCGTAAGCCGAAGTCTGCTTTGTTTGATGGGGACAGGGCTAAAATCCCATCACTGCCTACCCCCCAATTCCGGTCGCAAATTGTGCGAATGATACGGGGAGTGAGTTTAAAGGTTAAGTGTGAAGGGTCGAGGGCAATATAGTCATTCCCCAACCCATGTCCTTTAAAAAATTGATTGTTCATGAAGTCTCCATCACCGTTTTTTCAAATTTTTCAAAAAGTATTCTGCCATTTAACATTCATCTACTTTCTCTTGTGCCACAAAGAAATATGAGGCAATTATAAAATCGAACCAAAACCCTGTCAAAAGAATAGTATGAAGAATATGTCGGGGTGAATTGCAAGTCCGTTGTACAGGCAAAGAAGTAGAGAGATTCGTGGGGTCCTGTGTAGGGTGAACACTCTGTCATGAAGCGTAGTTTATGACAATGTTTATTATATAATTGACTGCTACAAAAGGTATGAAGAGTGTCCAATCCATCAGGAGAGCAATGACCTTGCGTTGACCCATGTCGATATCTGCTTGAGGACATTATCTCGATGCGTGTCCGCGTATTCTAGAATCTGAGCATCAGCAAGTATACATTTAGCTAATGCTCCGCCTTGGCTTTTCATATTTCCGAGGCAGCCGTACCCTTCATCGACAAGGTGAAAGTTGTTTATAAGGTCAATCCCACCGTGATAATAGCTGCAACGTTTCCATGCAGAATAGCTGGCAAGTCATGTGCGAATGGGTACGCCTAACGTAGGAATTTCCCCATCAACAAGGGTTGAGACTGGTAGCCTTTACCTGGATCAAAGCGAATCCTTGTTGGATGAATGATTCCCAAATAGTTACCAATTCAAGTAGTGGATTTAGACCATAGTTCTGTACGACATAAACTTTCATTATTCCTTCATGAACTGGATAGCTCTCGGCCTAAAGGTTCTTGAAGCTTAGTTTTCGTCAAGACTCCATTGAGTGTTTCAACGAGGACCTTTTTAGGAACGGCGCCAAGCACGGTATCAACAACTTTGCCATTTTGAAAGACCAACATCGTCGGGATCGATTGAATGCCAAATTGAGCGGCAAGAAAGGGCTGCTCATCGACATTGACCTTTCCTACTGTCACCTTTCCACTAAATTCGGTTGCGAGTTCTTGAATCGTGGGATTCATGGCTTGGCAAGGTCCACACCAAGAAGCCCAAAAATCCACGAGGACAGTTTGAGTGCTTTGTACAACCTCCTGCTGAAAGTTTCCTTCTGTCAGAGTGATGTATGGTTTGTTCGTGACTATCATTATGTCCTCCATGTTAAAATTTTTCATTGAAGTTAACCAACTAGTAGGTAGATAAAGATGAAAAATAAAAAGTCAACTCTTATTTACCCTTTAGCACGGCTTTTATTTGTCGAATAACGGCTGTGAATTGTTTAGGACTTCCCGCACGCGTTTGTTGGAGGGCGCCTTGTAGGGCAGCTTGGATAAGTGACGCCTGATCTTCGGGCGTTCCCGGAAAGGTCATCACTTGTTGTTGTTTTCCTTCGGTTAGCACGCGTGTGAGCCAGCCATGAACCATTGAGCAAAGGTGAGTCAGTTCCTGCTGTGTATTTTTTGAAATAATCGCGTACTCAGACTGGAGTGATCCAGTGAGGCAAATCTTATGGCCTGTTTGCAGGATTTGAGAGACAAGTAACGTGTAGGCTTCTAGTTGTTTCCAGGGGCTAGTCTGTTCTCGAGATATTTTTTCTAAGCTCGCGGTGAGGGTTTCACGATGACGAGCGACTAACGCCAACCCAAGATTATCTTTACTAGAAAAGTGATGATGAATACTGGCCTTACTAATCCCAATTCGATCGGACAAGTCCTGATAGCTAAAGGAACTAAAGCTGCGCGTTTGGAGCAGTTCTTCGGCCACATCCAAAATTTGTTCTTTTCTATCAAACATAAAGAATATTCACATCTAATAATTAGTAGTTCAGCGATACTTTTATATTAAACCAACTAGTAGATAGAATCAATCGTGATGCTCTGAATGTAAACTGAGTTACATGCATCTGTGTCTAGCGAATGTAGAAGGTGGACGTTTAATGGGACGAGAGAGTGAGAAATTACCCCAACTCTCTCGCTAAGAAACGCAATGTTTAGAACACCGGTTCTAAATACCCAGACAGACTGATCATACCGTTCTGCATTGTATTGAAATAACTACGCTCAATCTCAAGTTTGATCTCACTCCCAGGGTCGACATAGATTTGGAAAGGCTTACTCAGAACATGTTTAACGCGTTCCTTTCCTTGCCATCTAGTCACTAACGTATCGGAAACGCCAATGTGGTGCATGACGGGCTGATCATTGAGCATGACTTGAATCGCTGCGGTCATTTTAGGATCTCTTCTCTCATGTATCTGGACGTGAGCGGTACTTTCAAAAGAAATATGTTTAATAACCAGTCGTTGATTTCCTGGGGTCGTCAAGCTCAATGGGTTGGCTCGGATCTGTCCATCGGGTATCTGAAATTCAGTGGTTTTAGCCCAAGGGGATTGCTTCGATTTTGTCATATCCATCACGGCCATGGGCTCATTTGAACTGCTGTCAATCTTGACATGCCAGGTGCCGAGTTGCCCAACGGTCCAGACGCCGCTTTGTTTGGCTTGAACGGTGTCAGGATTGGCTTGCTTGTTGTCATGATGTCTTTTTCGATGATGGTTATGACTTCGACCCTTAGGCTTATTGGGAGTAGGTACATCGAAGATCGTTGGTTTGAGTTGAGCTAAGACACGAACTTGTCCGTTAGAAAAATGTCCTATTACTGCTCCAGAGGTATGATCTATATTGGACTTTATCAGTACACCTTTCCCGTACCCATTCTGGAATTGTGAAAGAATCACTGATCGGCCTCCCTGTTGAAGGATTCCATCCGTAACCAACTATTGAAGATGGAGGGTTGCTTTCTCCTGAGAAGTTAAGAGTAACCTCATGGTTAAGAGCACCGCCACCTGCAGTTTGAGAAACTATAGTTGCACCTG
>JBMYWX010000297.1:0-3776 GCA_049607825.1 Nitrospirales bacterium | reverse complement strand
GTGATTTTCAGTCTTATCACGTTTCCAGTCATTAGGTGATTGTAGGGGTATTTTAGGGAATATGGGATCGTCCTTTAGCTGGTCTTTGTAGTTCTTTTGGCTCTGCGTATAGGCCTAGTAGGCCAATCGAAGTCCTTGTTTCACCGCTGATTTTTCCACATGATGTGGCTCTCCAAGTTGTAAAGTTTTCGTATGATCTTCCGATAGTTTCTAAGACAGAGGTGACGCACGTTCTGGATAGTTTAGATACCGAAAGTTCTTTCCCGAAAAGGCATACCGTTGGAAGACGGGAACGCAAAACCACGGATCAGGCGATCATACGCTCTGGTAGCCAGGTTACCGAAGGAAAGATACTAGTCCTCGTGAGAATGGGGCTTTGATGGATTGAAATGTTCCTGCCCTGACCCCTTGAGGCCTTTCGTCTGACACCCTTCTACCGGCTCCCTACTTGTCTCTGTTACATGCAAGCTCAGAGATCTAATCAGAATTTGGATTGAGGAGAACGTTTGTGTACACAAATAACATTAGGAGAGAACAATGAACGACCAGGTTCCACATGCAAAAGCCTCACTTGAATGTCCAGCCTCTCAAACGAACTGTGAAGTGACGTTTGAGGTGCACGTCTTTCGCGGTGCCAACCATGGGGGCCTTGAAGTAACGGGCTGTTCAGAGTCCCGGTGTGATGGGACTCCAGTAACTTGTATGCATGATTGTATTCATACTCCTGAAGCATTACGACTGTATGAACAAGAACTCCGCAAACATCAGTATGAACTCAGTACGATTGGTACGAATGTGATTGGGTAAGCAGAAATCATTCCAGTGCTGTTTTAGTACATGTCGTTCAATCTTCTTGCGTCTAGTTGAGGTTGAGGGCTTCAGCTTTTGCTTGGCAGTCTTTCATATTGTAGCCCCTCAAATAGTGAGACAAGAAATTACATAAAACAACTGAAGTCTATAGGCTCGTCGATAGATAGTCTTCATTTTGACTCTGTACCACCGCCGCTCGATTTAGCCAGTGTCTTTCTACCACTCCTTCCCATCTTGAAAAATTGTTATTCCATGAGTTGGGATTTTCGTGCTGGGATCGCCACTCTGGTATACTGCGATTCCTAATTGGCATTGAAAATAGGGTATCATATGTGCCTTTGAACGTTTTCGAGGATTTCTTCGTAAGAGGGGAAAAGTGGTCGAAATGCGCCATGCCAAGGAAAAGGTTGTAACTGGCAACTATTGGTTTCTAGATCGCCCTTACTCTACATAATCTTTGTCAAGCTCATTCAGGACTTCAATCGTAAGGTCTCGTGGTTCGTGTTTGAGTAATGTCGCAATGGATGGAGGAAGGAAGGCTTTTCGAGGAAGGTTCTCTCCGAATTTCTTAATAACGATATCAACATGTTGTTGTTCAGCAATTCTTCGTGTGGCTTCAATTGTTTGGTGAAGGAGATTGGCGTCAGTTTCTTTGCGTGTCTCTATAAGCTCTTGCTCAATCTGGTACTCCTCTACAAGATAATCCTGGAGCCCTGTGTCAAATTTATGTTGAAGTGCCACGCGCTCAGGACTTCCTCTTTTTATCGTTGCAATCTGTTTTTCCTGTTTTCGTAAGTTCTCTAGAAAATCATTCATTTGCAATTCTATTTTAGAATATAAGGATGCAAGTAAAGATTCATTCGCTTTTGCCGTTAGAGATTGTTCCTTAATTGTTTTGATATCCACGATGCCAAGAATTGTAGGAAAAGGTAAGACTTCTTCGAGTCGAATGTGACTGGCTTTGTGGAGAAACCAGTAACGATAGAACCATGGGAATCTTTGATTTCGATTTAAAGTTTCCAGAGGAGAGTTGCGCGTTACTCCCTGATTTCTTTTAGGTAAACTGGCTATCTCTCTTGGGCCTCCTTGAAAGGAAACTCCAGGGACCGTGGTGGTGATGTCAAAGCTCTGAGTTTTTTGAGAATTGTCACGGTTCAGCGGTAAGGGCTGAGTCAGCATATTCCTCTTAGTGTGTTGTCTAGAGGACCTTGAGGAAATTTCCGCATCTTCATCTCCGATTCTAATCAGAGTATGCCCGAGTCTTCTCATACATAGTTGGTAAACGATTTGATCAACAGGCGCTGAATAAAAGAAGTCTGCAGCATAAACGTAGGAGGCACGCCGTTCTGCGGCTCCGTCTACACAGAATTGGTTTGCAGTATTGATCCCGTTTTTGGTGGCACCCGGTTTGACCCAATAACCCAATTGGGTCGATGGAATGGTTCCACAACTCACAAGATAGGAAAGGAGCGAAGTTATTAGAATGCAGAGGACTCGTTTCCTTTTTTTTGTAGTGCTTGCCATTGTTCTCGTGATGAATATGTGAGGTGAACGGGCATGCTCACATGCGGCGTATTATTGAGTATGCACCGTAAAATTTTTAATTTCACAATTAAGAGACTTCGTCTGTTTGTGGAGCTGATCCAGTTCCACTCCAGCAAAACTTTGTGTTGCATTGGCATCGACAATAGCGTAGATGGTTTCTGAATGTGTGCTGATCTTCGTCCCAGTGGGAGCAATTTGGTCACATGAAATAGAAATGTCCTTTAACGCATAGGTTGTTGGGTTAGTAATGGCAAAGTCGGCAAGAATCGAATGATTTTTACGAAGTTGGGCTTTTGTTGTCAGTTCAAGTTTGGTGGCAATTTGATCGATGAGTTGTAGCTTGAGGTTTAATTGTTGAATGTGTCGTTGATGGTCGTCAATCTCTTGAGTAACTTTCACCCGCAATGCTTCCCAGCTGGTTTTGGTACCTGTATGCTCAAGAATTGATGATGCTTGATCCTGGTTGGGAGGAATTGCTGGAGCTACGAGCTGGGAAACTTCTGAGGTAGTTGCTGTCACGTCAGACGAAGGTTGTTCGATGTCCGGTGATTCGGTGCTATCTTCATCGAGGACTTCACGTTGTGAGCTCTCTTTCTCAATTTGAGGTTCTATGACATAACCAGAGCCGTCCCCTTCAATAAGCATGTCTTGAGGGATGCAAGAGGTAAGCAAGGCACAACATAAGGGAAGCACACTCAATACGACTGTTCTTACTCTGTGAGTCATTCGATCACTCCTTGTGATAGTCAGTTGTTACATAGTATAGAGGAGGCTTATAAGGATCTATTCCTCTCATACTGTCCTAATTTTACAAATTCATGTGCCAAGTGACCGCCTTTGTTGATTTGTCGTGAATTTTTGCTTTCAATCCAGTTTGTAAAGGCGTGATTTGTCATGTCTTGGTTTTTTTCTAGATCTAGATGAGGTACGCAAACGTAATGCCTATGAGAATACTTAGCTCTGACTTGTGCAAATTATTTTTAACAACAAGATCTAACCCTAGTGGTGAAGACACGATAAGTGAGTTTGTTTCAAATGAAATTCAATAGATTGTGAACAACAGTGATACTGTAGCTGTTATTCAAATCCATTTAGAGGACATTACTAGCGATGTAAGGTTTGAGTGAAGCATGTGTATCTAATCAGATACATGGTGTATCTAAAGAGATAAATGCCTAGCCAAAAGAATCGTGTGTTCATAATGGATAGTGATTATTCATTCTCGGCTTGAGTGCTAAGGATTCACCTCCAGTAGAGGCAGACGTCAACATATTTCGTGATGTGTAGGCGATGGCACATCAGTTGCTAGTTACTAGAGATGGATCTGTCTGCGATATCATGGAAATGGAGAGACGAAACTCTACGCTCTTGAAGTCTCTCGGAATGTACGACTTTCGGTATGAGACAAATGAAGCTTTCTA
>JBMYWX010000296.1:0-3812 GCA_049607825.1 Nitrospirales bacterium | reverse complement strand
GATGCAAAAGCCCGGGCATTCGAGACACCGTGATTTCCTCCACAGGCCCCACAATCCAGCGCCGACTCAAAAGGATTGTTGTCGGAAATACTGCCGTGGGCACATGCCAGGATAAGTCTGGAAAACGTTTTGGTGGATCCAATAGCCCGAAGAGCGGTTTCCACAAAATGCGCTTGTTCCGTAGTGGTGAATCCTGTCTGAGTAATGCGATGCATCCGATTCGTGACGGCGCGGTCGTGCACACCATAGTGGCTTCTTAAGTCTTCAATAAATTGCTGGTGGTCAGATTCCGTCCACTGGATTTTGCTGAGTAATTCCTCATCTTCTTCAGGATCAAAGGTCATGTGGCTGAGCGCCTGTTTGCGAAGTCGTTCGACTTGATCGTGTGAAACGGCCATTCCTGGTCGACCGCATCTTTCGATGAGTATTCGATAGATGGTTGCACGGTGCTCTGAAGCAACCATTTCCTCGGCCTCTTGGTACGTTAGCTTGTCAACGGTCAAGGTCGTACCAAGAGGGATGTCAAATCGTTCTTTAAACCAAGACGTGATTCGTTTAAACCACAAGGGGCTTAATGTTTGGCCAAACAGCCTGAACCCGAAAAACCAGCCAATGGCTTCGACCATGACATAGGGAGTAATGACATTTTCTTTTAAATCATGCAGAAGGGTATGTCCTGTTTTCGCGAGCTGTTGTCGCTCCAAATATTGTTTAGCCGCCTTGGCTTGATATGCCCGAGGAATTTCTTTGATCACATGTTTAGGTTTGAGCAGCACTGGACATTGATCGGTTTCTAGCTCGCTTCCAAACCCTTGGTAGGAAAGAGGAACACCAAAAAATCCGGCAAATCCAAACGTTTCATTTCCTCCGACTTCTTCGAAATGTCGACGAAACCCTTCCGACCGAACATCAATGCAGAAAATCCCTTGAGCCAACGGACGTGATTTAGCCGGTGGTTCCTCTGACTCATCGATTTTTCCGAGTTTCTCAAGATTCGGAGAAAACCCTGGGAGAAAATTTTTGATAAAAGAGAGCTCAAAGGCTTTCAGCCAAATCGGACCATGTTGTGACTCTGGAAATTGCGACGTCCATTCCAATAATCTGATCAATGTTTCTTGAGAACAGTCGACTAACTCTTTGACTGAGCAGTTAAGGGATTTGGCGAGGTGCAACGACATTAAGGTCTTTTGATGAATGTCTTGTTCTTGGCGAATCGACTGCCAGGTTTCTCTGATGCGGCTAGCACTTTGATCCAGTCCGTCTATGGGCAAGGGGTGTTGCACGAATAGAGAAAGACCGAGATCTTCGACAACCCTTTCCGGTAAACCTGTAAGCTTCCATTCCTTATACAGTCCATAACCAGCGGGATGGCTCTCCAGATAGGACTGAATGGAAGGATACGTTCCAGAAATGCCAAGTTTGTCTTGGCAAGCTACAGCGACCAGTTCTTTTTCATAAAATAAGCGAACGGCCAGGTATTTGACCATGTCGATGCGATTGGCATTCTGCCACTCGTAATCTAATTGTTCCGATCGCCATTTGATGAACCCAGCCCATCCCGACAGTTGGGCAAAATGCATAGTGAAATAATCAATCCACCATTCACGGGGAATGGCCATGGCCTCGAGGCTTTCGATGATGGCATCTTCTGGTCGGTCTGGAAGATTGTAAATTTTGGATTGCCATTGTGAGATGCCTAAGACCGAACCAGACCGATCTCTTTGGGCTAAGGCCTTCCATCCACCATAAAAGGTTTTTTCTCGAAACGGCATAGGCCAGGCAGCGTGTCCTTCATCCAGAAAACTACCACACCACTTGATGAGCTCATAGTTCATCAGGTCTTGAACCTTGGTGCCGAGGGTTTGATCGCACCAAGCGGACAGGATGTAGGCCGACGCAAGTTCCTTTTGCTCCGTAATGGCATGATCATTGAGGGAAAACATTGGTGTTGTTGGCTCGGACAAAGCTTGGAGTCTCTTAATGAGCGCCTGTACTTCATGATCATTTTGATATCCGTGCAAAAGCGCTGACACGACATCTGGTGCTATGTACCCGGTTCCATGGATGAGGATTGCGCGTAAGGCTTCGAGATGAGAAAGCTTTCGATTGCCGATGTCTATGTGTTGACTGGTACTCTGATCTGTTAATGCTTCATCAATGGCCTCGAGGGTAATGCGCCCTTGCTGGTGGTAATTCCGGTATTCTGTATTGGGAAGATACCCTTGGCCGCCAAGAAACCTTGTTGCTTTGTTAATGGCCTCACCGAAGGGGAGGTGTTCTAAACCGTGGAGGGGATTATGGTGAATAAAGGTTCCCATGGGCCAATAGTGAGAAATGGGCTCACTTGCCAGTTTGACCAGCGATAGCACTTCCATTCGCTGTCCGTCTCTTGACTGTTTGATTTCTTTGACTTCAGCCACAATCAATACTCTCTAATAAAACAGGGCACTATAACTGGCGGCAGCAATAAGTAAGGCAAGAGCACTGAATTCCCCTGTAGTCAAATCCGTGTAGGGAATGTCCGGCCTGGCCTTTCCGAAAGCCGTCTGATGCATTAAATGTGAAAAATACCAACTCCCGAAAATCCACACGATGCTTAGGATAAAGCACATGATGACAAGGCAGACATCTTGTTGGTCCACTGTCGGCATGGCAGGCAACCCTGACAATACTGGAACAAGGGGAAGCACCACAGCGATACTGATTAAGGTAATCAACAGCATTCCTAGTCGAGGCATGACCAAAGCTAAGCCTGGCAGGATTCCTATGGTATTTACTCCAAACCTTCGTTGAATGTAGTGGTAGGCGAGAAGAAGGCCAGTCATCACCAAGGCGATGGTTAACCCAAATGGGATGAGCCATTGGGAAAACGTCGAGAAGACTGTCGTGAGTCCCCATAACATGGATATTTGTGCGATCGTGGCATAGGCAAGGAATGGCCGAATTTGGGTTTGTCCTAGGCATTTGAACGAGGCATACAAGGCACTGCCTAAAGCTAGCCAAGCAATCGCGGTCGGCATTCCTTCCGACAGGAAAATTTTGAGATCCGCGAGCTCGGCCAATCCGAGAGAAAGGAAGACGGTGGTCCATAGACCAGACATGGTTCCATGAGAAGAACTTACGAGTGAGGCGAACGGGAGATGGAAAGGAAAAAGAGGCACGAGGGTAATCACTATACTCAGAGCCGCAAACATGGTGAATGAGCTATCTAAATAGGGAGACCCTAGAGCCAGAAGAATTGCGAGAGAGATTTGCACAAGACTCATGGTTTTTATCGTCGAGCTACAATGAGACTTAATGAGAGAATACGCGGCAAATCCAAGAATTCCGACGAGAAAGTATCGATTGATCGGTAGGGGCGTCAGCAACGTCCCAAGTCCGAGCCCCGACAACACAAAAATTTCGCCAGGGGTCGTGGACGAATGATTGGAACGATGTTGCCCAAGGATTGCGCAAATGGCTGCAAGAATGATTGCAATGGCAAGTATGGCAGTGGCTTCTGCAGTCATGACGATCTCAATCTACTCCGATGCTTGCAGCTAATACCGGTTTCCAATTTTTTGAGCCCATTGAAAAAGTGTGTTTCCTAGCCTCATGTATATGAGGTCCACATACAGCCGGTTAATAAGAAACGTATACAATTTTTGTTGTAGGGCTTGACCCTTCTCTGCATTCCAAACTTTTTGACCTTTGGCATTGGTATAGGCAGAAATCCACCCTAAGAAAATTAAGACCGTCGCTACTAAAATGAGCACATCAAATACGATAGGATTCAAAGCCGCTGCGATGAAGAACCCATCTGCAACTCCAGG
>JBMYWX010000295.1:0-3828 GCA_049607825.1 Nitrospirales bacterium | reverse complement strand
TTTCTGGAAGGACCAATTACTCGGGCCAGCTACCACCGCCCTGACCTACCCTCTAAAATTCGCCTCCTCTCCTTGGATCGACGCATTAGGGAAAAGCGCCTGGGAGAACATGCTTCGTCGAACTGATCTGTTATTCCACACAGAGCAAGAGTTTAGGAAGAGTGACGTACAGCTGAAAAATATTCAAGTAGAAACAGCCTCACCTCAACGCTATCAGAATATCATCGACTCTCTGCCACAGGAACTCATAACACGGATCAAGGCATGCAGGGCACTTGTTGAGCAAAAACCAAGATTGACTCAGATAAAACCCAACGGTGCATTATCTATTTTCTTTCGAAAACTCGCTAAAGAAATTGTAAATGACTACCCTAATTGGTCAATTACCCTTGTAGGGCATAGCATGGGAGCGATTATTGCGAATCATATTCTTCGTGATTTTGGAACTTGTTTACCTATAGACAACATCGTGTTTATGGCTGCAGCATCTACGATAAATAGCTATAAAGATAGCGTCATTCCGTTTATGGAAATGCGCGTGAGACAAAATCAGGATGTGCCTCAAGGAGTCTTCAACGCGCCACACGAATCGATGCCTAAAGTTCACCACCTCACGCTTCATGAGCTTGCTGAGACCAGTGAGACCAATTTTTGGAATCTGCCGCCCACTGGATCTTTGCTTGTGTGGATCGACAATTTCCTTTCAACTCCTAATACACCAATGGACCGGACGTCCGGGCGATTTACCAATCTCATGTTATCTCTTCACACAACCCCAGACGCAATACGACGTCATATCTCAATTAAACGTTTTCCAGGTGGAGGTAGTGGCTGGGGGGGAACTAGTGACGGTATTCCTGAAAACCACAGCGACTTTGCAGGGCGATTCAGATTCTGGGAAAAATCTTGTTGGAAAGTTCCTGATGGAAAGAACGATAGTGAAAAATTTTTCAACGAAAAGCATAAAAATTGTTTCTATTAACTGTATTAACAACAGAGAGCATGACCATCCAGTTAGGACGAGTGTATCTGAGATATATCTGATTCAGATAATTCCTATGTTGGATTTATCTAAGATAATAGATCCTGTTCTTTCATCATTTTGTTAAGGAGAACATTATGAAATACAAGGTAGCGATTTTTCTCATTATATTCTCACTTTCAGCTGGTTGCGTCAAAACAACCCCGGCCCTTGAACTTACTTACTTGGATCAGGGTTGGAACAAAGAAAATAATTTCCGGGAACTGTCTTATTACACCACCCAGGGTTCTCGATTGATCCCTTACACATGGTTTCTGGCCCTAGAGCAACACGATAATAAGAAATTGTTTAAAGATCCAGGGCACATTGAAAGTCTAGGATTTCTTACGCCATCGATCGAAGAACTCAAAACATATAAAAATCTGAATCAAGATGGCCTTCCTATCGGATTTGTCAAAGACAAGCCCGCATTTGTTCCGGGAGAACGGGATAAGTTCGACGAAATGGAGTTTATGGGATTCAATTGTTCAACCTGCCACACAGGGCAGATCAATTATAAAGATAAGGCCATACGGATCGATGGCGGCCCGACAATGGCCGATCTGCAAACTTTTCTTGAGAGGATGAAAAGTTCTCTTGATAAAACTTTATCCAATGAATCAAAGTTTGACCGTTTCGCTGAGAAAGTGATAAGGCAGAGCAAACAAAGTAAAGGTGCACTGAGAAATGACTTGAAGGAATTTACAGAAGACTTTTCGAAAATGGTGCATAGAAGTGTCACACCCGGTCGAGATGGTGAGGGTATTCGATATGGATATGCCAGATTGGATGCATTCGGTGGAATCTTAAACGAGGTCGTACATAACTTAAACAAAACTACAGCGCGGATTCCCCCTGATGCGCCGGTGAGTTATCCCTTTATCTGGGATGCACCGCAACTGGAATGGGTACAGTGGAATGGGGCGGTAAATAATCCGATCGCTCGCAATGCCGGAGAAGTCGTGGGTGTCTTTGGAAAAATTGTGGGAAGTAAAAGCATTCCTTTTTTTAAATCTAGCGCTCGATTAAAGAAATTATTTGAGTTAGAAGAATGGTTGAAGGACTTAAGTTCTCCAAGTTGGCCACAAGATATTTTTCCGAAATTTGATGTTGGAAAAGTGCACCGAGGGAAAACCATTTACCAGACGGGAGGAAAGAACGACCCACGAAGAAAAGACAATCGTTGTATTCGTTGTCATTCAATACCATCTCCAGAACCTGATCCCCAAAAAGGGTGGACGCAAAAAGGAAAGTACCCCGCTGATGCTAAAAAGCAATTTATAAAGATAAAAATGGTCGATGTAGACAAAGTCGGCACCGATCCACTGATGGCAACAAATTTCGCTACACGCATCATTGAAACAGGGCAACTTTCTGAAGTATTCGAAAATAAAAAATCGGCTCTTGCCGTCCTTAGTAGGTTTGTCACGCTCACAATCAAAAATCATTTAGAAAAGCTTAAAAAAGAAAAACCCGAGGAGTTTTTAAAGTACAACGGTTATCGGCTTCCTCCTACCAAATCCCCAAGTGAGAAACTCTACGAGTTAAAGGCATACAAAGCCCGCCCTTTGAATGGCATTTGGGCAACAGCACCTTACTTACACAATGGATCCGTACCCAACCTCAAACAACTCTTGTCGCCTAGCAAACGAGATTCAAAGTTCTGTGTAGGTAGTCATGAATTTGATCCAGTAAATGTCGGTTTTGCTTTCAAGCTTAAAAACGGTAAATGTGAGGACAACTCCACGTTATTCGACACCACACTAACTGGCAACTGGAATACCGGACATAATTATGCCAAGGATCTCGACGAAGACGAACGAAGGGACCTTCTCGAGTATCTGAAAACTTTATGAAACCCAAGGACTAGCGAATTCTCTACTCCTCGAGAAAAGAAAAGGGCAATCACATTGGGATACTATTGGAGTCTTGATCGTAAGAAAAGCATCGACAAGATTGAGACGAAAAAGGATATGAGAACATTGGAACTAGTGTGGATTATCTGTGAAATTTAAAAATTAGATATAGAAGTGGATGCTATTCCTTGGAATTTTGTTAATAACAGGAGTGGAATACGACATGTTATTCGGTCAGGCAGAAGATGAAGTGTTAATACGTGAGCCAGGCACACGAAGATACAGTCCACCAGTTCACGCGTCTACGACAGCCACTCCTTCTTGGGAATATGCCGTACTGAGTGGAAATAGCTATCTCAATTATTGGCCAGGACTTGAGGATCCAGCACCTTGGGAAGTGAAGAAGGGTAAGTTCCCTCAAGAAGAATATTGGGAAGAATGGAAAGACTTTTCAAAAGACAAAGCACTTAGCACGGCAGCGAATTACGTTGGACTCTATGGGGAAGTATGGGAAAAGAAGTCCTCATCACCACGGACAATCGTTGTTGTTTTTAGAGGGACTGACGCAAGTTGGAAAGATTGGCGATCAAATCTTCGTTGGATTCTGAGAATTATTCCCTTCTATTCACTTATGAAAGATCAATATACAGTTGTGGCGGATAAATTCGCAAACACCTTTCTTGATCATCTCACCAAGAAGATGAGAGGAACGAGCGGTGGCGAATATACAGAGGTCAAAATTATAGCAGCTGGGCACTCGCTAGGAGGTGGACTTGCTCAACATTTCGCGTACGCCCTTCCAGGTCGCATATTAAGCGATGGAAGTAAAATGCCTAGAGTGTCTGAAGTGTACTCATTTGACCCATCACCCGTTACCGGCTGGTTCAGTGTGAAAGATATAGATCAGCGTACGACCAATGTCAGTAGCCTAAAGATTGACCGCGCTTTTGA
>JBMYWX010000294.1:0-3865 GCA_049607825.1 Nitrospirales bacterium | reverse complement strand
CGCACCCATTGGCTTCAGACATGGCAAGGATATGGTACACAAGAATCAAACTGGGTGACACCCCAATTACTACAAATGTATTTACAGTACGTCCGAAACTTATCATTATTAAATCGACGTCTCACACCGGATCTCTACACATTGATCTTAGCCGCCAAGCAATTAGCGGGAGATGAGTTTGCCCTGACATTGTTGGCAACGGCCAAACAATATCAATTTCAAGATGAAGAATCTCTTCCCTGGATCAAGCCTTTCCTTACGGTGGGGCTTGGAGATATTCAATTTCCAGATGGAACCATTGGCAAAGCGACAAATCGCTTAGCTGGACAACTTCTTGAATGGAAGTCCTTGTCGCTACGGCCGGCTCCTCCAAAACAAAAGAAACGCAGTTGGGCCTACCAATGGAATCCATATGGACAATGCTCATGGCCTCCAGAAGACAATAAGATTGAATCGTTTACCGCCCATGTGCGCCATCAAGCCAAATCGCTATTGGGCGCAGAATTAGCAAAAGCGGAAAAGTTTACCACATCCATGCGTGATGGCATTGATGTGCGTGAAACACTCCGGCATTCCATGGTATCACCATCACAACAACTTGAAATTTATGTCAAAGATATTCCTCCAGCTAGAGGAAAACTTGAAGTCATTGTGTTTCTTTTTGAAACACCAGCGGAAGCAGAGAAATTTTCATGGCAGGCCACCTGGTATGCGGAGCACGAAGAAGAATCGACACTCTGTTTTTTTGCCACCCCGTTTTTGGATAATATGGTTGGTCCTGGAATTGGACAATCCCAATATGGAGGAACGATGTTTTTGTTCCCTCCCAGGCCTATACCTGATATTTGGACCGACCCGCAGCTCGATTTTACACACTCTTTGGAAGAACGACTCATTGCGGGAGCTTGTCGCCATTCTCTGGAAACACATGTCGCCCTGGTTTCGCCCATTCCACCAAAGGCTCGGTGGCGCCACATTGCCAAGCGATATAAGCGAAAGCTTATTCCCATTCCACTCAACCGATTTTCCGGCCAAACCATCAGTCGACTTCGACAATTTCATGTGCTCAATGGACATGATATTCGAAGCTTCGCTTCACAGTTTATTCGTGAATGATTCTCACTCGGAACAATCATAATGCCTCCTGAGGGTTCAGTGGAAGTTCCCAAAGAAATCAATCTAAAAGTTGGTGAGCTCAGAGCACAGATTCAATATCATGATGACCTCTATTACGTTCGAGATAAACCAGAGATTTCTGATACGACTTACGATCAACTATTTAGAGAGCTCCAAGCTCTCGAATCTCAATACCCTGAACTTGTGACTCCCAATTCGCCCACTCAACGAGTCGGTGGTATTCCCCTCGAACAATTCAAGAAAATCCCACATGAACATCCTCTGCTGAGTCTCGATTCACACGTCGAGGTAGAAGACGTACGAGCCTTTGACCAACGGGTTCATCGTGAACTTGAACGTGATTCCGTCGAATACACCGTTGAACCAAAATACGACGGTCTCTCGGTTGAACTGGTCTATGAAGCAGGAATATTTGTACGGGGAGCAACACGAGGCGATGGGATAATCGGAGAAGACATCACCGTGAATCTTCGCACTATTCGTTCTCTGCCCCTCCAATTGCTCAATCTTGAATCAGTTCCCCAACAGATCGTTGTTCGAAGTGAAGTGTATATCCCTCTCGATGACTTTTATGCCCTCAATAAACGTCTCGTGGAAGAGGGAGAAGAACCGTTCGCCAACCCTCGAAATGCGGCTGCGGGCTCACTACGTCAATTAGATTCTCGACTCACCGCTGACCGACCACTCACCCTCACATGTTATGACTTGAAAACACAGGCAAATCAGAGACCGGATTCACATTGGGAAGCTGTGTCCCAAATAGGGGAGTGGGGGTTACCGATTCCCCAGCATCGACGACAATGTCGATCAATTGATGAAGTCATTGCCTTTCATGCAGACATAGAAGCTCAACGTCCAGACTTGCCTTTTGAAATTGATGGCATTGTGGTCAAAGTGGATCGTTATGAGTGGCAAGAGGTGCTCGGCGAAAAGTCCCGAAGTCCACGTTGGGCCATTGCTTTTAAATTTCCCCCACGTCAAGAAATTACGACCGTTCAACACATTGAGATTTCAGTTGGACGAACCGGAGCACTGACGCCCATCGCGGTACTTAATCCCGTTGAAATTGGAGGAGTGACAGTGAGTCGTGCTTCTCTTCACAATATTGATGAAGTCGCGCGTAAAGACATTCGTTCTGGAGACGCAGTGAAAGTCGAACGGGCCGGAGATGTGATTCCAGATGTCGTGGAACGAATCAAGAGACCTGGAGAAATTCGAGAAGTGCCATTTGCCATTCCGTCCACATGTCCAATCTGTCAATCTAATACAATTCAAGAAGGCCCCATCCTTTACTGCACAGGACAAACCGTCTGTTCCGCACAATTAAAAGGATCACTTGAACTCTATGTTTCGAAGGGAGCCCTCAATATTGATGGGTTAGGTAAAAAGACTGTGGCACAGTTAGTTGATGAAGGCCTTGTTAAAGATTTAGCTGACTTTTACCGGTTGACCAAAGACCAACTCTTGACATTAGAGGGGTTTGCCGACAAGTCCGCCACTCAATTAGTCGAAGGCATCAACAACAGTAAGCGTGCACCGTTAGCGCGATTTATTTTTGGTCTAGGCATTCGTAACGTAGGCGTACATATAGCCCAACTCTTAGCGAAACACTTTGGATCCTTCGTCAAATTACAAGACGCGAAAAAAGAAGAACTTGAACTGATACATGAAATTGGCCCAGAGATCGCTTCCAGTGTTGAAGGATTTTTTCAGGAATCTCGCAATCTCTCAGTCTTACAACGCATGGAAGAGTTGGGGGTAAGTGTAGAAGTTCTTGATACGGCCGCTATCTCCTCTGGGCAGCCATTATCGGGAAAAATATTTGTTCTAACAGGAACACTTGAGGGTTTTTCTCGGCAGGAAGCAAAAGAGAAAATAGAAGCCAGAGGTGGTCGAGTGACTTCAAGCGTCAGCAAGCAAACCCATTATGTCGTGGCTGGAACTGACCCAGGTTCCAAGTTCGATAAGGCTCAATCACTAGGTGTCACCATATTGAATGAAGAAAGCCTAGTGACATTACTGGACGAGAACAAATAGCTTTGAGTCTTTAATCTTCTCTGCCTCGTCATACATTTTCTTTTCCTAGCATCTGGTTAGCTAGCCACATCCTTTAAGCGTGAGGAAAATTATTGAGCAACATTCCTCACACATACTCTTCCCTAACCATATCAACAGAGAGCTGTTTATTTACTCACAAAGTCAGATAAAGACACGCCTCATTCTTTTGGGACTCTGTCGAAAAATGCTGTTCGTTTACATTTATCCCTCAATCACTTAATTTACATCTGTGACGTGGAGTTCTGTATCACTTTGAGTCTAAGACCTATAGTTCATTGACCAACCAAACATTGAAGAATTCCTATAATCCTAAAATATTTCTAGCCTTAAAAAGGAGACTCTGACCATGAGCTCACTAAATGGAGAAGTCATTCTTGCTGATCAGGGAATCGGAGACCCACTACAGTTACGAGTATATGGGGATGAGTTTTATGCACGTCGAGAAACACTCGACGGTTATACGGTCATTTATGATAACCAGCAACGGCGTTATTGTTATGTGGACTTGGCTGCCGGACGATTGATATCGACGGGCACTCCGACTCACAAACCAGCTCCTCGAGTCTTACGAAAACATCTCAAAGAGGATGCAGAGGTTCGCAATGAGAAATTTGGTCAACGATATGACAGATTGAGACCAGTGGAAGAAGATGCGCAGATCGGAAGAACA
>JBMYWX010000293.1:3648-3899 GCA_049607825.1 Nitrospirales bacterium | reverse complement strand
GTCGCAATTACACCTGCCGCAGGGTTTGTGGGACCTGTTTCCGCAATTATCATTGGAGTCGGTGGCGGAATGGTGTGCTATCTCGGTGTCTTTCTGAAAAATAAAATGGGTTATGATGATGCTCTTGATGTTCTTGGCATCCATGGCATTGGAGGAACGTGGGGAGCAATGGCCACTGGTCTGTTTGCGAGTGTTGGAGGTGGCACCGGATTATTTTTTGGCAATCCAGGGCAAGTGACCATTCAGGCTGT
>JBMYWX010000293.1:0-3638 GCA_049607825.1 Nitrospirales bacterium | reverse complement strand
ACCACCTGGATATTTGCTTTTGTCGGCACCATCATTATTCTGAAAATTGTTGACTGGACCATTGGATTGCGAGTGTCCAAGGAAGAAGAGATTCTTGGGTTGGATCTCAGTCAACACAGCGAACGAGCGTATGCGTAAGAATAGTCAAAAGTGAGATGTGAGAAGTGAAAGGCCAAGAAAGGGGAATATGACAAACCATTTTTACTTTTCACTATTAACTTTTTACCTGTTACGGGTCACAGGAGGGTGTAAGCCATGAAGCTCATTGAAGCAATCATCAAACCGTTTAAGTTAGACGAGGTCAAAGATGCCCTGATTGAGATCGGTGTGCAGGGCATGACGGTGGTTGAAGTAAAGGGGTTTGGCCGTCAGAAAGGTCATAAAGAGACATATCGCGGTACGGAATATCAAATTGAGTTTGTCCCCAAGATCAAACTAGAAATCGCAGTGGCAGATACTATGGTCCAGCAAGTCCTAGAAACCATCGGTCGTGCGGCAAAAACGGGAAGTATTGGAGATGGAAAAATCTTTGTGTCGGACTTGAGTCAGGTCATTCGAATCAGAACGGGAGAGGCTGATGAGTCGGCTGTTTAAAAGTGTTCAACATGACCTTACAAGAGGAGTCTTACGAACCTTTGATGATGAGGTGATGCTGTGAGTGGATGGCGATTCCGAATATTTGGTCTTCTGGGACTCTTCTGTGTTTTGAGTCTGCCGTATTCCGTGGCATGGGCCGAAGACGCCAGTGGTTTGAAAATCGATACTGGAGATACGGCTTGGATACTTGTGTCATCTGCATTTGTGCTTTGTATGATGCTTCCTGGGCTCGCGTTATTTTATGGAGGTTTGGTGCGTAGTCGGAATGTTCTCGGCACCATTATGCATACGGCTATTATTCTTTGCATGATTACCATTGTGTGGATTTTGTGTGGTTACAGTTTAGCTTTTGGTCCTGATGTTGCTGGAATGATTGGAAGTCTTGCTTGGGTTGGACTTCATGATGTTGGACTTACTCCAAGCCCAGATTACGCTTCCACTATCCCTCATCAACTGTTCATGGTCTTTCAGCTCATGTTCGCTGCTATTACGGTAGCTCTTATTACGGGAAGTGTGGCTGAGCGTATGAAGTTTACTGCCTTGCTGTGGTTTGCTGTGCTGTGGTCCATCTTCATTTATTCCCCACTTGCTCATTGGGTGTGGGGTGGAGGATGGTTGGGGCAGTTGGGCGCGTTGGATTTTGCCGGTGGAGCGGTCGTGCATATAAGTTCTGGTGCAGCAGCCTTGGTCTGTGCAATTATGTTGGGACCTCGAAGGGGGTTTGGAACGGAGCCGATGCCTCCTCATAACTTGCCAATGACGGTGCTGGGGACAGGCCTCTTGTGGTTTGGTTGGTTTGGATTTAATGCCGGTAGTGCCTTAGGAGCCAATGAGGTAGCCATTGTTGCATTTGTGGGAACGCATACAGCCGCGGCCGCTGGGGGAATCAGTTGGATGGTGGCCGAATGGATTCATCGTGGAAAGCCGACCGTGCTCGGGGTTGCAAGTGGTATTATTGCTGGTCTTGCGACGATCACACCTGGTGCCGGCTTTCTGGGGCCTCTGTCAGCCCTCTGCCTTGGCCTTGCAGCCGGAGCGATTTGTTATGGAGCCGTTGTGTGGAAGGTAAAACTGGGGTACGATGATTCTCTCGATGTCGTTGGGATTCATGGAGTTGGTGGCTTTATGGGTATTTTAGCCACTGGTCTCTTTGCGTCCATTGGTGCTCAGGGCCTAATTTTTGGTAATGCCAGTCAATTTGGGATCCAAATTCTCTTAGCTCTGGTCACGTTGGTATTTGCCCTAGTCGGAACCTACATTATTTTAAAAGTAATTGATATAACAATTGGACTCCGTGTATCGTCACAGGACGAAGAGGTCGGGTTAGATCTCAGCCAACATAGCGAACGAGCGTACTCGTAAAACATTGCCTTATTAACGGTAAGGTGGGATGCTATCCAAAGTCCTTCTTTGTTCTTGTGTACGAACAAAGAAGGATTTTGTGTTCGTGCTTGGGATCATATTCCTGGTTGTGATCAATCTAGTTTTTATAAACAATTCTCCTGAAGGAGGTAGCTCATGACCCCGCGTGAAGTACTCGATTTTGCCAAAAAGAACAAAGTGGAAATGGTTGATTTGAAATTTGTAGATTTACTGGGAACCTGGCAGCATTTTTCTGTTCCCACATCGGAACTGTCACTTGATCTGTTTAAGGAAGGTTCCGGTTTCGACGGATCATCCATCCGTGGATGGAAAGCCATTCAAAACAGCGATATGCTGTTGGTTCCCGATCCTAATACGGCTCGATTGGATCCGTTTACCGAGATTCCAACCCTCACCATGATAGGCAATGTCGAAGAGCCCATTACGCGGCAAGGGTATGACAGAGATCCACGCTTCGTTGCACAAAAAGCTGAGAAATATCTCAAGAGTACAAAAATTGGAGATACTTCCTACTGGGGGCCAGAAGCGGAATTCTTTGTGTTTGATCATGTCAGTTTTGATCAAAATGCCCATTCTGGATTTTATTTCGTTGACTCAGAAGAAGGTATCTGGAATTCGGGAGATGAGGGACAGAATCTTGGTTCGCGACCTCGTCACAAAGAAGGATATTTCCCAGTGCCACCTATCGATTCTCAACAAGATCTTCGGTCAGAAATGGTGCGTGAGATGGAGAAAGTTGGAATTTGGGTGGAAAAGCATCATCATGAAGTGGCTACCGGTGGACAAGCGGAAATTGACCTTCGCTTTGATACGTTGGTCAGCATGGCCGACAAAATGATGATGTATAAATATATCGTGAAAAATGTTGCTCGTCGTCATGGAAAAACAGCGACGTTCATGCCAAAACCCGTGTTTGGGGATAACGGAACGGGCATGCATACCCACCAAAGTATTTGGAAAGATAAAAAACCATCCTTTGCTGGTAAAGATTATGCTGGCGTGTCACAACAATGTCTTTATTATATTGGTGGAATCTTAAAGCATGCCAAAGCCTTGGCCGCGTTTACGAATCCGTCCACGAATTCGTATAAGCGCCTGACCCCAGGATTTGAAGCCCCAACGCTTCTTGCCTATTCCAGTCGAAATCGGTCTGCTGGTATTCGTATTCCGATGTACTCTCCAAGTCCCAAAGCGAAGCGGATTGAAGTCCGATTTCCCGATCCTTCAAGTAATATGTATCTGGCATTTAGCGCTATGCTGATGGCTGGGATTGATGGGATTCAAAATAAGATTCATCCAGGTGAGCCGATGGATAAGAATCTCTATGATTTGGCTCCAGAAGAAGCAGGAAATATTCCAACCCTTCCAGCCAGTTTAGAGGAGGCACTCAATAGTCTGGAAGAAGACCATCAGTTCTTGCTCAAGGGTGGGGTCTTTAGTGAAGACCTTATCGAGGCCTGGATTGCGTACAAGCGAGAGAATGAAGTTGATCAAGTACGTATTCGACCTCATCCCTATGAATTTTCGATGTACTACGATGTGTAGTGCATCGTTAGCGAGACGCAATCATTTCTGTCGCTAAGATAAGCGTCCATCTTCTCAGAGATGGGCGCTTTGTCTTTTCATGAGGTTGAACCTTTGTCGAGGCCATCTCAACG
>JBMYWX010000292.1:0-3906 GCA_049607825.1 Nitrospirales bacterium | reverse complement strand
GTTTCGTGATATTTAGTACAGGGAGGGAGTAAGACCGCTTCGTCCCATACCGTCATGAGCAACAAGATTTACGATATCTCCTTCGTTAACCTTCGTATCTTCACTGGCAATGCGTTTGTTCACAGTGACCATGAGCTTTTTTTCTTTCAATAATTGAAAGACGTCCCGAAGTGGCTTGCCCTGATTTCGAATTAACTGCTTTACTGAGATCGGGTCAGATGCTTCGCACCCAATTGTTCGTTCGCCATTCGTAGTTTGTAGCTCCCCCATAAGGGCAATGGTTATCATGATGCTCTCCTCAATTCAGATGATGAAGTACCTTGTCATATCATTGCTGTATCAAGCTACGTTCTCATATTCACCACGAGTGTTTCAAGAATATAGCGTCACAAAACGATACAGCGAGAAAAGCGTTGTTTTATAGTGTAATAGGCGCTGGACTCGTCAATGCCAAATCTTGGCCATGAGTAGGGAAACACGCTATACTCAATTGTTCCGTTCATGCCACAAATAGTGCCTGAAGAGAGAACTGCTCTCAAGCTATCGCGGCTCTTATAGGCTTTCGTAGGTATGATGTGGTATTTCGCGCTGTGTGAGTTGGGCCTACTGTTGTATTTGGTTTCGCAATAATCCCCGCAATTGAGTGTTATGTACAGAATTATTATCATACTTGCTCTACTTATTATCTTGTTTTATATGGTGCGCCGGGCTATTCGTGATTGGAAGCAACCAGAATCTTCTAAGGTATTATTAGGAAAGGATACGATGGTGCAGGATCCAGTTTGTCAGGTTTACGTGACAGCTGGTTCGGCAATTACGAAAAAAATCGAAGATCAAACGTACTATTTTTGTAGTCATGATTGTGCAAACAGGTTTCTTCAGAAGCCACCCGCCTGAATCCTCCTGCTTCACCATTTTCTAACCATATGCTTGAAGGTGTTGCCAGCATCTCCTAACGGCTGTTTTCAGCAGCGTTGCTCGAATCTCACCTAAAGAATGATTCTCGCTTTTCGAGATATGATTCACGTTTGCGCCCTAGAGCAGTGCAGCGAAGGCACGAACAACATACGTTATGAACTAGGTGAGAGACCCGCCACATGATGAGCCAGCTCCAGCTGTGCAGCCATAGCAATGTTGCCCTGTGACGATGGGGCGATGTTCGAGTGCTTGAAAATCAAACGTTTCGATAGATTGACAGGTTGGGGGGGTAATTGTGAGATTCAACATTTGATTAAAATCACAGTCGTACAATTTTCCATCCCAACTCACACTTATGAGAGAACGGCACATCAGGCTATCCAGTGAGTATGGGTTAAAGCTGTTGAGCAACAGTTCCATGTATTGTTCGGTTTGGCCATTTTCTCGGAGGTCATCCAAAAATCGACTGACGGGCATGTTCGTAATGGTGTAAAGGTGATTAAACGCAATACCAAATCGGTCGTATAGTTCTTTCTTATAATCTTCTTCAAGTTCTTCCTGTGTAGGGGGAAGGTTGGGGCCGATCGGATTGTAGACCAAACTTAGCTGGAGCCCACTTCCTTCGATGCCATAACCGACGGCGTTGAGTTGTTGCAATGCGGCAATACTGCGATCAAACACTCCTTTTCCTCTTTGCTCATCAACATTATCTTCGATATAGCAAGGTAGAGATGCAAAGATTTCTACTTGGTGTTCAGCGAGAAATTGAGGAAGGTGTCCTTTGCCTTTGACAAAGAAGACCGTCAAGTTACAACGATCTATTACCTTCCGATTCAGCGTGCGACAAGCCGAGACGAAATACTCGAAATGCGGGTTCATCTCTGGTGCTCCGCCTGTCACATCAACCGTAGAAATTTGAGGATAACGCTGAAGAGTTGAGAGCACAGTATTCATGGTTTCTAGGCTCATTACCTCTGTGCGCTGAGGGCCAGCATCGACATGGCAATGCGTGCACGTCTGATTGCATAGTTTTCCGACATTCACTTGTAAGGTAGATACGGTGTTGGCTGTGAGAGATTCCATACCTTGGTTCGCGATAGTTTGTTCAAATGACGCTACCCGTATATCTTGCAACGGCATATCCACAGACTGGGAAATAGGAATTTCTCGTATCATGGCAAGAGATCTCTTAGCATGTGAATAGTTAACGGCGTAAAGTTCAGAGGTGACAACATATATTGCGTCATGACCACTTCCATACTTAGCAGCATCCGTCTGATGGTCCGCAGGAAGCCGGCTCTTCAGAGGTGACGGCTTCCCCAGCACGGTTAATGACGGCAAAGTATTTGTTATAGACATCGTTTGAAAGAACCTTGAGCGTTTTTGAGCAAATTTCCTGTGCTTCTCCGCAGGTAAATGTATGTTGATCGTCGTCTACCGCTTCCACAAATGGACCAGTCAGTAAAGCGAAATGGCCTTTCCACACGCATGGGGCTTCTTCCGGTAGTACGGCGGACCATCGAGGATCTTCATCGGAGAGGACAAGAGGGGCATTTGTCAGAATAAACTGTTCGAAATACGGAGAGCTCTTAAGGAGCTGTTCAGTTTTTGCATCAATTGCTTGAGGAACACCTCGTGAAAATGAATGTCCCTGTTCATCTGTAATGCGACTAAATGGTCCTGTAAATGTTGCAAACTGAGCTGGCTGTTGGGCCGAATCATCAGCGAGTTTATATCCGGTTAATGTAAGCGATAAAAAGTGAATGCCATCAATGACGCGCCAAGGAAGGAATCCAACTTGATGAATTCCCTCAAACCCTGCTTGTCGTAATCCGCCCCAATAGTCGCTGAGAGTCAATGCTCCGGATAGACAGTCTCCCCATTTTTCTTTGTCCTGGATCATATAATGTGGAATAGGCTGATCAGCGACGATATCAGAAATCGTAAAACGACCTCCTGGTTTCAGCACACGATACATTTCACGAAAGACTTTCACTTTATCTGGAGCAAGATTTATCACACAGTTAGACACAATGAGGTCAACACAGTGGTCTTCCACTGGCATGGCATCAGCAAAGCCCTTTCGGAAGTCAACATTGGAGTTTGGATATCCCAGGTTTGAGGCCACAATAGGAGCCTGACTTCGGGCAAGGGCAAGCATTTCGTCGGTCATATCAATGCCAATGACCTGTCCTTTTGCGCCCACCCTTCGGGAGGCTTCAAAACAATCAATACCTCCACCAGAGCCAATGTCCAGAACGGTCTCGCCAGGTTGAACCGTGGTAAGGCCTACGGGAGTCCCACATCCATAAGAGACTTTTAAGACGGATTCAGGGATAAATTTTTTGAGTTCTTCATGGTCATAGCCAGTAGGGCAGCACATTTCTTCGCCCGTGGTTACAGCTCGAGCGTATCGTTCACTAACAGCTTCGGTTATGGTCTCATTTGGCATAGGTCCCTCATAAAAAGAGTGAATGGGAAGAATTGGGTGACGAACGTTCTTTGATTATATGAACATTTGGGAATCTGAGTACAGTATGATGATGAGTCCTTAAACTACCACAAGTATTACAAAGTTTCTGTAATCTCGCTTACTACCTGTTGGTTTTACTCGCCAACTAAGCCTGAGGTGTCAGTGCATGCTCTTCGAATTTATATAGAGAGAGAATAGAGGTATTTTCGGACACGATAGTTCAACAGGCCAATGGGTTTCTTGCAATAATCTTTTACTTGAAACTTCAGAGGCAACGTAAATTTAGGATTGTCGGTGTCCGCGGAAACGGTAGTTGATCATATTTACGGAAATTGCAGGGCATACTCATATGAGACTTAGGTTTTCCTGGCTTTTACTTTAGATTACAGGTTTCCGTGTAGTGAATATGTCTGAAGGTAATTACCTCCACTTTTATTGGCCAATCTGAGGGAGCATGACCAAAAGAAATTGTAACATATTGAATTGTATTATATTTTTATGTATTATGTAGTTCT
>JBMYWX010000291.1:0-3925 GCA_049607825.1 Nitrospirales bacterium | reverse complement strand
TGAATCATGTTTTGAACTTCCGCAGCTGGTTGGCCTGGTGTGGTTAAGTAGCCGTCGACAAAGAGTGAATCAGCGACATAGAGGGCCAGAGGTTGTAAGGACCGAAGATTCCATTCGCGTCCGCCTGCGGCACGAAGTTCTCGGCGTGGGTGTAGGAATCGAAACATACACATGATTTTGATGCACCGAAGTGGTGTCAACTGTTGTTTGCCGTCGAATGGGGTTCCAGGAACTGGATGGAGCATATTTAGAGGTATTGAATCAGGGTCAAGGTCTCGCAAGGAAAAGGCCAGGTCAATGAGGTCTTCATCAGATTCGCCCATGCCAATGATGCCACCAGAGCAGAGTTCGAGACCTGCAGCTCTAGCATTTTTCAGTGTCCTCATTCGATCGGCGTAGGTGTGAGTGGTGCAAATTTCAGCATGATAGGCTTCGCTGGTATTGAGATTATGGTTAATCCGATCTACTCCGGCTGCTTTTAATTCTTTGGCTTGCCCTTCATTCAGTAGCCCTAATGAGCAACAGACTTGAATCGGCATTTCTTCTTTGATTTGTCTCACTGCGGCCGAAATTTCAGAAACTTCTCGGTCAAGTGGCGAACGACCGCTTATGACCACGCAGAATCGTTGGGCCTTGGCTTTTGCCGCACGTCTTGCTCCTTGAAGCATGTCTTTGGGTGACACCAGCGCGTAGCGGTCAATGTCGGCCGTTGAGACTGATGATTGTGAGCAATAGTGACAATCTTCTTGGCAGGCACCGCTTTTTGCATTGAGCAGCATTTGTAGTCGTACGGTGTTTCCAAAGTACGTACGTCGAATGCGATAGGCTGCCCCGACAAGATCCAGCAATTGGTCATCTGGTGTTTGGAGAATGGCGAGTGCCTCAGTTTTGGTCAGGCACTCATCTGCCAACGCGCGATCTGTAAAATCTATTAGGTCAGTCATGTAAACCCTCTTGTTGTGCCAGTAATTGGGATTCTTGTTTGCATTGCTCAACGAGGCAGTACTGCCATTTAAGCAGTGAGAGATTTTGTATTCTCGACAGATTGGGGGGTAGGTGTGTGCAAACCCTGGTGATCAGGTTCTGGCAATGGAATGTGAGGGGCGTCTGACCACATTTTTTCTAGGCCATAAAATTGGCGAATGTCTGTCTTAAACACATGCACGACGATGTCTCCATAATCAAGGAGGATCCACATAGATGTTCCTGCACCTTCAACCAGTGGGGTCGTGTGAAACTCTGTTGAAATCTCTCGAGATATATTATTGGTAATAGCCTGAACTTGGCGTTCAGACTCACCTGATGCCAAGACGAAGTAGTCGGCAATGGAGGTAAGTTCTCGGACCTCAAGTATTAGAACATCCGTGGCTTTCTTGTCCAAGGCTGCTCGAGCAATGGAAAGGGCTTTCTGTTGGGAGTGCGGAATAGCAGAATTCATGGGGATCACATCCGATATAAGCAATGCTGAAGTATATAAGATTCTATTTCAGGCGGCAACCAAGGTAAGCCTGTTTGTCCTTCTTGCAAATACCTTCGAATCAACGAGGCTGATGCCTCACAGGGTGGGAGTGCCAACAGGGTGAGCTGCATGGATGTGGATAAGGGAATGTCTACGCGCTGAGTCTTCCCGTTTTCAAGATCTATTAAAGCTTGATGTGAGACCGGAGGTAAGCAGGTGATCGAAGGAATTGCAGTGAAATGTGCTTCAGGCCTGGAGCAGACGATGAAGTGACAGAGGTTGAGGAGTCGTGAGGCCTCTTTCCATGTGTGAAGTTCTAGAAAGGCATCGAGTCCAATGATGAATGACCATTGCGTGATGTCTCGATATTCTTGTTGAAGCGTTGTGACTGTGTCGACAGTATAAGAGACAGACGGGGAGCAAGACTCGATATCTGACACAGAAAAAGAGGATAAGGGGGCAATAGCCTTTTGCACCATGGCTAATCGATGGTGAGCTGGTGCTAAGGAGGTTATATCTTTGTGTGGAGGGTCACCTGTTGGAATAAAGATAATGCGATCGAGTTCGCATGCCGTTTGGACGTGTTTCGCAATCTGTAAGTGACACGAATGAATGGGATTAAAAGTTCCCCCGAAGAGTCCTATGTGCATTTGTAGTGAGGCTTTTCTTGCTAGAGTAGGACAAGGTTATCTCGGTGGATGACTTCTTCATATTCACGAGGTCCAAAGAGCTTTTTAATATCGCGCGAATTGTATCCCTTGATTTGCCGAAGAGCTATTGCGGAGTAATTGACTAATCCTCTGGCAAATTCCTTTCCTGTCTTGTCGATGCACGAGACGGAATCTCCAGCCTTAAATAGACCTTTTACTTCTAGAATGCCCGACGGAAGAAGGCTTTTGCCACGCTGTTGTAATGCGTCTATTGCTCCTTGATCTAAAAGAACCTGCCCTTTTGTACGCAAGGTAAAAGCAATCCACTGTTTTCGGCTGCTGAGAGGACTTTTGTTTTGGAGAAAGAATGTGCCACCAGGTTTTCCTTGTAAGACGGCGGGCAGTAACCCTTTTTTTGCACCATTTAACAATAAGGTTGATACGCCAAATCGTGCAACATGTTTGGCGGCCTGGATTTTCGTGACCATGCCTCCTCGACTGTCTTGGTTCCTTGACTGGCCAGCTGACTGTTCAATCGATTTTGTAAATTTTGTCACTATTGGGATGTGCGTTGCTGAAGGTTCCTTGCGTGGGTCAGCCGTATAGAGACCATCAACATCCGAGAGAATCACCAGTAAATCTGCGTCAATAAGATGGGCGACTTGACCTGCCAGATTGTCGTTATCTCCAAATCGAATTTCGTCAACAGATACCGAGTCGTTTTCGTTAATGATGGGAATAACTCCATGTTTCATGAGTGAGGTCAACGTGTGCCGGGCATTGAGAAATCGTTTTCTGTCCGCAAGGTCTTCATGAGTTAACAGGATCTGTGCGACTTTATCGCCTGTTTTTTCGAAGGCATTTTCGTACGCACGCATCAATCGACTTTGTCCAACGGCAGCGGCAGCTTGTTTTAAGGGAATGGAGTGTGGATAGGCCTTAAGGCCGAGGCGTTGAATTCCAGCGACAATCGCGCCAGAGGACACGAGAACAACTTGTCGATGACTTGCCTGGATTTGCGCCAGATCCTTGGTGAGCGAGGTAATTTGTGTCACACGTAGTCCGCCATCTCGAGACGCGACTAAGCTACTTCCAATTTTCACCACAAGGCGTTTGGTTTGTGTTAGGAGCTTGTCTCGCACACGTTCCTCATGAGGGATACCTGTTCTCCTAAAAAGGGCAACAAGGGTTGTAGCCCTTCACGCGTGACGGACGAGATAGCGAAGAACGGTAGCTGTTTTTCTTCACAATAGGCTAGGAGTCGTTGACGTGCCTCTCCTGTTCCCTGGCTATCGATTTTAGTCGCGATTACGGCAAAGGGACGTTGTGCTAGGTCTGTGTCGAATGTTTCCAGCTCTTTTCTCAGAGTGAGTAAGCTGGTTACAGGGTCTTCAACGGACCATTCAGAAATATCAATAAGAAACAATAAGAAGGCGGTTCGCTGAATATGTCGAAGAAATTGAAATCCCAGTCCCTTTCCTTCGTGGGCACCTTCAATCAGTCCTGGAATGTCGGCCACGACAAAGTTCTGGTCTTCCGTCACGCTCACGACGCCCAGGTGTGGGCGCAAGGTGGTGAAAGGGTAACTCGCAATTTCTGGGTGGGCTGAAGAAATCGAGGATATGAATGTAGATTTTCCAGCATTTGGAAATCCGACCAATCCTACATCCGCCATTAGTTTTAACTCTAATACCATCCATTGTTCCGCCCCTAAATGACCCGGCTGTGCATAATCTGGAGATCGGTTTGTAGGTGATTTGAAAAATGTATTTCCTTTACCACCTTTACCACCAGGGACAAGGATCTGTTCTTCACC
>JBMYWX010000290.1:0-3928 GCA_049607825.1 Nitrospirales bacterium | reverse complement strand
TGTGTCGTAGGGGCTTAAACTCTACATGGCACAGGATCTTGATTGGTAGAGCTCCCGAAGAGTTGAGGGGCGATTATCCGATTTTCATTATTGATCTTTACGAAAAGGGACAAATAGAGGGGGTACTTTTTCGTAGAGTCATGATGAATCGTGATAGTTGCTCCTCGTTTTTTTTTCTATCGAATCCTAGATATTCCATGGGAGTAGTATTGATGAAAGAAGTATTCTCTTTTTTTGAATACCAAAAAATCAGGTGTTCTATTTCATGTACAGTTGACTGAAGAGCAGAAAAAGCAGATTATTGCGTCGCAAGGAGTCTAGTCTTGTGGAAGCCTGCTGTGGTGAATTCAGGGATCATGACAGTTAAGACTATCCATTCTTCAACTTTTTCTCTCTAAGGAGGATTCAATGCTCAAAGAGTTTAAAGAATTCGCGATGCGCGGTAACGTGGTTGATATGGCTGTGGGTATTGTGATTGGAGGAGCATTTGGTGCGATCATCAAATCCATGGTCGCTGATGTGTTGATGCCACCAATAGGATTGTTAATGGGTGGTGTGGATTTTGCCAACCTCTTTATGACTCTCAAGGAAGGCGCCACAGTTGGGCCCTATGCGTCATTGGCTGCGGCGAAAGAAGCTGGAGCTGTTACGGTAAATATCGGCGTGTTTCTTAATGCCATCATTAGCTTTATTATTGTCGCGTTTTCAATTTTCATGGTGATCAAAGGCATGAATAATATGAAACGAGAAGAAGAAGCGCCACCTGCCGAACCCACTACCAAAGACTGCCCACAATGTCACATGGAAATTCCCATCAAGGCGACACGGTGTGGGCATTGTACGTCGGAAGTGAAAAGTGCCGCATAGTCTCTAATCTGACGATGTTATGAGAACGCCTCACGATCAAGTCAGCAACGGTGAACCTATCAGGAAGTGTAATGGCCTGTGTACGTGTTGTGCAGCTAGACGTGTCTTTTAGCAATAATAAAGGAGCCTTCTATGGACATGAGTAAACTTGTAGACTCATTGCAGGGAACACTAGGGGAAACGTTGCCGACCGTACTCGGTGCTTTGGCTATTCTTGTTGCGGGGTGGTTTATCGCTATTGCCATTCGCGGAGGCGTCCGAAAATCTCTTGGGTTTTTACGGGTCAATGATCGATTGCGAACGAGCACAGGAACGCATATGGACCTCGAGTCCGGTGTGGCATCGGGTTTATATTATGTCATTCTTCTCTTGGTTCTCATGGCATTTTTCAATGCGCTCAAGTTAGAGACGGTCTCTGGCCCACTTCATGGACTGGTTGGACAGGTGTTTGAATTTGTACCAAAGCTAGTGGCAGCCGGAGTGTTGTTGCTTGTCTCGTGGGTGTTGGCCACAATTGTGCGAACCCTGGTAACAAAAGCGTTGGGGGCAACGACATTTGATGAGAAATTGACAACTAGTGCTGGAATGAGTCCGATGAGTGATACATTGGGGAACGTCTTGTACTGGTTGATTTTCTTGTTATTCCTGCCCGCAGTATTAGGGGCCTTGGAACTGAAGGGACTTCTCGATCCTGTGCAAGGTATGGTGAATGAGATGTTGGCCATGCTACCCAATATTGTCGCGGCAGCCATTATTGGGTTTGTTGGCTGGTTTGTTGCAAAAATACTACGAGATTTAGTGAGTAACCTCCTAGCAGCGTCGGGCGTTGATCGTATGGGAGAGAATGCTGGACTCAAGGGGACTATGAGTGTATCTCGTCTCGTCGCACTCATGATCTATACTCTTATTCTCGTGCCGGCAATAGTGGCCGCACTTCAGGCTCTGAAAATTGATGCGCTCACAGAGCCTGCGATAGAAATGTTAAATGCGATGATGACGGCTATTCCAAATATTTTTGCCGCGGCGATCATATTGACCATTGCCTATTTTGTGTCTGGATTGGTTTCTTCACTTATCAGTAACTTGCTTGGAGGAATTGGATTTAATGGATTACCAGATAAATTAGGACTAGGACAGATTGTCAATGACGAATCCACACCCTCGCAAATGGTTGGAAAAGTCATCAGCTTTTTCATCATGCTCTTTGCCACAGTAGAAGCAGCGAACCGTCTTGGGTTTCATCAAGTATCAGAACTTGTGGCTATGTTTATCCAATTTGGTAGTCAAGTCCTACTTGGTGGTCTGATCATTACAATTGGGTTTTGGTTATCAAATCTTGCACATTCAGCGATCAGTAGAGCGGGTTCAATTTCGGTAGCCAATATTGCACGATTTGCTATATTAGGTCTAATATTAGCGATGGGGCTCCGGGCAATGGGATTGGCCGATGATATTGTCAATCTGGCCTTTGGGCTTACCCTCGGTGCCATTGCTGTAGCTGTGGCTTTATCGTTTGGTCTAGGCGGACGAGAAGCCGCTGGACGTCAAATGGAACATTGGCTCAGTTCCTTACGTGGAGAGAAATAAGAAAGATTGTTCTTGTCCAGAGACGCTAATAGGAACAGACAGGAGAGAGGGGGAGCGGTGTAACGCTGCTGCTCCCTCTTTCCGTGGGTACCAGAGAAAGTTTGATAAAGAAAACAGGTGAACCGGAAAGACCTCTTATAAAATTACATATTTCTAAACCTAACAAACATTCTATAATCTTTTGGTTCTGAGGTACGCACCCTTATCTTCAACTATCAGCAGTTTAGGCCGGATCTACGATCAAGTATTGATTACGTAGGAGTTGCTGACATATGGAGATTCCTCCTCTTCCCCCTGACGAATCCGATCGGCTTCATACACTCTCTGAGTATGAAATCCTTGATACCCTACCTGAGTCAAAATTTGATGACTTCACATTACTTGCGTCGCATATTTGCCAGACTCCCATTGCCCTGATTAGTTTTATCGATTCCAATCGACAATGGTTTAAGTCGAAAGTTGGTGTCGATGCAGATGAAACTCCCCGAGACATTGCATTTTGTGCCCACGCTATTCTTCAAGAAGAGACGTTTATTGTCGAAGACGCCGTTTCTGATCCACGATTTTCTGACAATCCTCTTGTCACCAAAGATCCGCATATTCGGTTTTATATGCTGGAGCGCCACTTATCACCAAGGAGGGGCTGGCTCTGGGGACGCTCTGTGTCATTGATCGTGTTCCACGGACATTAGATCTTAAAGCTCAAGAAGCTTTACAGGTCTTGGCACGTCAAGTGATATCTCAATTAGACCTTCGACAATTGGTTCGAAAACAAAAAATCCAAAACGAAGAAAACCTGAAGTCTCAGGTCAAGTTACAAAAAGCTGAGGCTGCTGCGCGTGGTTCGCACCAATTTCTCCACTCGATCTTGGATGCGCTCTCTCAACATATCGTGGTCCTTAATCAGGAAGGGACGATACTGGAAGTTAATGAGGCTTGGAGGAGATTTGCCTCTCAGAGTCTCTTTCGAGAGGCGAATATTGGTGTTGGGGAAAATTACTTAGACATTACTAAGCAAACATCAGGATCGTTGGAGAGTTTCCTGGCGATCTTGGCAGGATTCAAGGAATTAGTACAGGGGAAACGTGACTATGTAGAAACCGAATATTCTTGTCATTCGCCAGTTGAAACTCAATGGATTCTTCTCCAGATGACTCGTTTTGTGTTAGACGGGCAGGTACGTATTGTCATGGTTCATGAAAATAGTACATCACAAAAACACGCACTGGAAGCCTTACGAAAAAGTGAAGAACGATTTGATTTGGCAATAAAGGGAACGAATGATGGAATTTGGGATTGGATGGATGTGACTCAAGATGCTGAATGGTGGTCTCCGCAATTCTATCACTTATTAGGGTATGAATCTGGTGAGATCACAGCCAGTCTATCCATGTTCAAGGAACTTCTTCATTCAGATGACCAAGAACGAACCTTTCAGAAGGTTCGGAACCACTTTGAAAAGAGTGAACCCTTT
>JBMYWX010000289.1:3659-3928 GCA_049607825.1 Nitrospirales bacterium | reverse complement strand
CGTGAAGGTATTGGTCCATTATTTTTTGAGCTGGCAGACCTTTTACTAGAACGGGGGAAAGGTGCAGTGGAGCAGGATGCTTCAATGGCTTTCCTCACGGAAGCGCGTGATACGATGGAAAAGTTTAAAGCCGCAGAGCTTCAAGATTACTTTCAAGATAACTGTGTGCAGACGGCTCAATCTTTGAGTGCCACGCTAGACACTGAGGCCCCAACGACTGCCATTATTTATCCAATTATGCTCAAGGAGCGTTTAGAACTGTTAGTGAA
>JBMYWX010000289.1:0-3649 GCA_049607825.1 Nitrospirales bacterium | reverse complement strand
CTCAATTGGTGAAGATGCAGTTGTTGGAGAAGTCAGACGGCTTCGTGAGCAACTCCAGGCACCTCTCGAAAGTGGCTATCTTCCCCAAGCTCAGCAACTGTACGATTGGCTTATACGTCCATTAGAAGTAGATTTGAAAGAAGGTGGCATTGATACCTTGGTATTTGTTCCAGATGGGGCATTACGAACGATCCCCATGGCCGTTCTTCACGATGGCTATAAACATTTAGTTCAAAACTTTGCACTCGCCACGACGCCTGGATTGACATTGACAGATCCTAGTCCAATTAATCGTGAAAAGATAAATTTGTTGTCATTAGGCCTAACTGACAGTGTACAAGGATTTCCCGCACTGCCGTATGTTCAGCGTGAACTTGACATGATTCAGGATATTTATGGAGGGAAGCAGCTCCTGAATCAAGACTTCAAGGTTGTCAATATGGAAGAAGAATTAGAAGATAATGATTTTTCGATCGTGCATATTGCATCCCATGGGTTGGTCGAAAGTAACGTCGAAGATACGTTTGTTCTAGCCTATGATGAAAAGATTACTATGGACCGCCTTGCGGACCTGGTTGGCCTCTTTAAATTTCGAAAGACTCCATTGGAACTACTGACGTTGAGTGCTTGTGAGACTGCAGCGGGAGATGATAAGGCTGCCTTAGGTCTGGCCGGAGTTGCCGTGAAGGCCGGGGCTCGGAGCGCCTTAGCCACCTTGTGGTTCATTGATGACCAAGTGGCATCCGACTTGGTCGGAGAGTTTTATCGACAATTGCAAGATCCATCGTTGTCAAAAGCGCAAGCGTTGCAACGTGCGCAAGTCAAAGTATTAGAAACGGCTGAATATAAACATCCGAACTATTGGTCCCCATTCTTACTGATTAATAATTGGTTATAGCGAGCTCATTTTTTGTCTCGTGCTATCATGTTTCCTACTTCGCTTTGATCAAACAAATCTGCGTTCCCAAGCTTTGCACTAAAACTGGACTTGCAAAAAAGGCAAAGCTGTTTATCACTTTGATTCCCCATATTTGATCAATCCTCAAGTCTCTTCTCACGTGTTTCCATCTCCTCTCATCAAGGGTAGCTCGTTCTCTGAATGAGCTGAATGCGAGTGATACCACCACAGTCAATTCTTCCCGGTAAACTTCAAGGTTATCCGAACGACGGCTTCTTCACATTCCGCGTTTTCTGTCAAGGGACATTTGAACCCATGTTGCACTTAAGTTCCGCCCCAATCTCCCGAAAAAGAAAGATAGGAGAAAGAATTTCGTCTCTCTCCAAAAGATGGTTGGTGACGAGGCAACCGACTCGGGATGATGCAAGAATTCAGAAGCTATCTACGAAGCCGAATCAGGGCATTCATAATAACGGGTGGGATCTTTTTCGTCATACAATTACCCCTTGCGAGTATTTGTGGTGTGGCAAACGGAGTCGCTTCGGAGTTCATAGACAATCCAAGACAACGAGAATTGCCCCATGAAGTTATCCAGCCGTTAACCATTGCTTCGATCCAGGGGGCAGTACAACGGAGGGACATTGAGAGGACCGCGACGTTATTTGATCTCTATCTTGATGAAGAGCGCCCCTTCATAATAGGGGAGGCGTCAAAGTCCATAGGAGAAAGCGTGGAGTTTCTCCAGGCCCATCATACGGCAAGACTTTCAGTCGAAACGTTTTGTGATCAACGAAACACGACAGCCTATGGAATGGTCTTAAGTCATCAACGAACGTGGCAGATACAAGACTTTCTTCACTACCTAGAAATTCCGAATTCCAGAGTAGTGACAGTTAGTTATGGAAAGGAAGGGTTCCAATGTCGTGAAAACAGTACGGCATGTTGGGAGGAGCAAATTCGGGTGCAATCGGCCTTCAAGTATTTAGCCATTAGTCAAACCAAACTAGGATGTTTAGTTCGTTTGGGAGTCACGGGAGTAGAGAAGGAATTGCTTAACATTCCGTTTTCTGATCATTCAAAATTTTTACAGAAAATTAAGCTGGCCCCTGTTCACAAGCGAAGACGATTGCGACACTACGTCTATCGTTCCCCCTCAACTTCTTCCGCCCCTGTTCCTCAGGCTATCGAAGTTTATTAGCGAATGAGTTTTTGTTCCTATCTCGCAAAGTTATAAGACTTCTAGGACCACTTGAAAGTGGACGCCATGATCTTGGAGATTCGTGTTCGAATCAACTGAGCCTGGAACTGGTCTCAATTGCTGTCCCCAGTAAATATTCGCATACGAATGTTGGAGTAGGGGCATAGCCGTCTGTCGGAAAGAAAATCTTAACCCAGCTCCAACGCTCGCCAAAGTTTCTGGCTCAGTATCACCTTTCGCATTCCATGATCGACCAACGTCAAAAAATGGAGCAAACTGAACGGTCTCAAGTCCTAAAATGGACGGGAGGACAGGAATCCGTGTTTCAGCAGTAAACAAAAATGCGTTATCTCGGACTAAAGAGTTCTCACGATAGCCACGGACCGTGAATCGACCACCCATGGCATATTGCTCGAGGGGGAACAGCCCATCATTTGATAACTGTAGATCGGTTCTTCCAATTAATTGAATGCCAAGTGGGTCAAATCGGTGGGCACCTTGAATTTGACCAAGCCAGGTGAAGAAATGCGTGTCAGGTTGATGCCCTCCAGAGTTAGCTGTTGCCCCAAGTGTGTCGATGCCAACACTAAATCGTGACCGAGCTGACTTGATTGGGATTTCGATCAACCCATTCTTGAGCAAATCGTAACACTGAGATGACGGCTCTGCCTCGAGCGGTGGTCCCCGGCGTAAATGAAAAGGGAATACCCAACAAAAAATTCTTATTTCGCAATCGCTCACCAGTCAATGTGAGAGAAAATTCTTGTGTGGGAGTGCGATAGACTGGTTGCCGAAGCGAAAGCGTGAAGATGTCAGTTTTACTTTTAATGTTCAACGGGCTAAAGCCTGCATTTTCAATCACCTTGAAGTTATTACGGCGGTACTGAAAAATAAGTGTCGTATCCCATGGGGTAAAGGGGAGCGAGTAACTCGTATCAATCAATGGGTTGACCCCGTCAGATCGTCCATACGTAAAGCTAATGGAATCCCCAAGGCCCAGTGGGTTCAAATGCGCAACAGTCGCTAGTCCGCGTTCTGCACCGACAGTTGGAGATTGGTAATTGTTGAATTCAAGCCACGCTTTCCACGGGCTTGTTTCTTGGACCTTGACATTCAAGATACTTGTTCCTGGGGCAAGACCTGGCTGAAGTTCTGAGTTCAGACGAGCGATACGTTGGTCTTGCAGCAGTATTTGCAAACGATCCCGTAGTTCGTTGAGATTGACTGGAGGTCCGGCGCTTTGGCTGAGGCGACTCGTAAAATAGAAGGGTTGAAACCAATCAGTTCCTTCAACGTTGATATCAGAAAGTTGACCCTCGATCATCTGAAAGGTAATGATACCATCTGAGGCTGACTGGTCAGGGAGGATGGCACCTGATGTGATATAGCCTTTATCCACATAGAGGAGCGTGAGGACACGACGTAACTCCTCTAATCCTTCGGTTGTCAGGTCACGATTGATATAGGGCGCCGTCACTTCAGCTAATTCTTGTGGCGATACGGCTGTGCTTCCTACTACACGCACTTCTTTGACGAAGACTTGAAGGGGGGGG
>JBMYWX010000288.1:0-3940 GCA_049607825.1 Nitrospirales bacterium | reverse complement strand
AGATCATCTTTGGTGGAATCGTAAGACAGTCCTGAGAAACTGACAGAGGTGTCGCCGACGAGGGTTGCAGCACCGTTTCCGGTATTCAGGGCATATAACTCAGTTCCTCCTGAGCTAGTTCTCGAACCATAAAGCACATTGTTTGTGGAGTCAAAAGCTAGTCCCCTAAGATGACTCACACCATGACTGCCCGTCAAACTTGCAATGCCGGTCGTTCGATTGACCGTATACAAGTTTGCAGACGAACGACCATCAACCATGAATAGCGTATCTGTGTTCGGATCGTAAGCCAGTCCACCAAAGCTGACTTCAACCCCTACATCACCGATGTCGGTAATCGCCAGTGTCGTCGTATCAATACTTTTCAGCCGGTTGTCTAAGGGAATCGATGTATCGTGGATTGTGTAGAGTAGGCCAGCATGTCCCTGGGACAAGCTTAGCAAGCTGAGAACCGCGAAAACGACAAAACCAAAAAGACCTTTTTCCCCTTTGCCTATTATTCGTTTTGTTTCGGCATCACCATTTTTGCTTCCGTCAGTCATAAGCTGATTCTCCTCAATGTGTGGAATATGTAAATCGAGATTATATTTACTCTTCTCATCATCTATTGCTACGTGTGTCGGACTTTCCAGTGTCGCCAACCAACCAGTGCGATAAGACCTGTCCCGAACAACAACATAGTAGACGGGACTGGCACAGGTGCCTCGAACTGAACCAAGTCAAAGGAGTACACATCATTTGCTGCATCTAGAACTCGATCAATACTCACTGTATTGAAAGGTCCAACAGTATCCAGCACTCCGATAAAGAGTGTTAAATCAAAACCAGAAGTGATACCCAAAGATTGTGGTACTCGGTCATCGACTGCCAACGTCAGGTCTCCAAGCGGCAGCGTCGGAACCTGTGGAATCTCAAAATCAAGCTCCCCGAGGATGATTGAAAAAGCATGAGTGGGAGTTGTTGAGGAAAAGACTAGGGGATCTTCCAAACTACCAAGAGACAGACTGACGGCACCGTTAATAAGGCGACTCCCGGTTTCTTGATCAATCACCGAGGTATTTTCCGCTGTCACCGTGTACCCTGCACGGTTCAAAGGCAAATCAACATTGGAGGTGATGTCTTCAAATCCATCAGTCGTCAAAGATATTCCTGCATTGGCGACCGCCGTATTAAACAGAGCTTGGTCAGTAAACACCACAGGGGCAGCCCATCCCGTCATTGACCAAACAACAAGAGAAATGTGTAGCACACTGAGAATGATGAGTTTTATTGAATTCATATTGACTCCTCCCAATTCATCGCACATGTTGCAGTCTGCAATTTTGATTAGCCATGGTTTGCAAGTCTCACTTACGATCTTGATATCGTCGAAAAATGACGAGGCCCAAAATCCCTGTACCCATAAGGAGCATTGCTGAGGGTGTAGGGACTGGAGTTGTCACATTAATGCTTAGGCTGGACGTTTGAGGCTGGTCATTAGCGCATAAGAACCCACATGCCTGTTTGTCCACAAACGCGTTTGCAAAAAATTCTAGAGAAGAACCTTCTCCTCCAATGAACAGCCCAGGATCAAAACTGACCGGAAAGGTCCGATCTACTGATTGGTCGTTGACCTCCATCGTGGTGACTGAAAACATAGTCGTAAAAATGAGGTCGTCTCCAATTGGGCCATCATCCTCGAACACATTAAGTGTGACTTGATCCCCAAGGGTAAAAGGTTCATCAATACCTAGCACTTGAATTTGAACACTTGCCCAATCCTGAACCATTCCGGATATGACAGGATTTGTTACATTCAACGAAAGTGTTGCATCACCATCAAAACCTGAAGCCGTTAAGATTGCGCTGTGTGCCAAACCTGAGAGAAGCAACCAGATGAGAAAGATCGGAGTGAACAAGTTTAATATTTTCGTCAGTAAATATTTCATGAGACACCTCCTTAAAGAGTGCAATTTTCATGACAGCCAATTGGAAAGATCAAAAGTGGATAGAAGAAATTGTTAAATGTGTCGGAACTTGCCTTGCCATCGTCGAAAAACAATGAGTCCAACGAGGCCAGTACCCATGAGGGGTATGGCTGAAGGGGCTGGGACTGGAGAAGAGACCGTTCTTATGGCATTGGCAAAGAGTGCACATGCAGGAACGCAGGGACTACCAACGCCAGATGAGCCAAAATTCAATTTTATAAATGTCGTCACAAAATCAGCTGGATCGACTGGCGTACTTGTCAACGCATCGCTTGTAAAAGGGGTCGTGGCAATATTATTGGGCGCATTTTCATTAGAAAACGTTAGTGAGCTAAAGGCCACAAACCCTCCACCTATGGAAGACGTAGAGAAAAGGCGAAGACCCATACTATAGTAATCGGCAGGCGCATCGTCTCTTACGAGGATGCCATTGTTAAACGTATTGGTAGAGAGGCTAGCGGAAAATAATGTTCCATTGCTTCCGAGTATACTAGCTGATGCAGAGGTGACGGCATCAGCAGAATAGAACCCGATACTAGGATCTAGGTCCATATCAATTGCAAACTCCTCGTATGTGTATTCAAATCGAAGGGTACTTCCTCTTAACGATTGAAAAGGAGAACCACCAGTTGCTGAAACCACCGTGCCTTCATAAATAGCAGTGACTGGGGCTGCATATGAAGATGTTAATAATGGGACACTAAAAAAAGTCAGACATAGCAAGTTAAACAGTGTGAAACGATATAGAGATATCATGATAATCCTCCGTTTTAAAATGAATACTGCTTGATCTTGATGTAGGCATGAACTCGGCAGACGTATTCGTTCCTCTCCCTCGGCTATTTCTGTGCCGTAAATTTCGATATTGCTCACATTCGCTCGTCTTGAACTTTCGACTGTGAGATGCGTTGGGTGTGGTCTTGTCGTCGTCGAAAGAGGATGAGCCCAACGAGCCCCGTGCCCATCAAAAGTAGCGAAGAGGGAGTGGGGACGGCAGCTAATGTGAGGGAGTCAACAGTTGCTCGTACTTGGGTGTTAATCCCTCCACCTGGAAATCCTAGAATGATAAATGTGGTGCTGGCGTTGTTGTTTTGCCAAATGGTCGGTGGCGTAGTAGGGAGATCAACTGAATTAACCATAGCTTGTGTATTATCAAAGACTCTCAGAAAGAAGTCCTTTGGGAGCAGCCCATTGACTGGAGGCCCGTCGAGATTTTCCGCTCCAAATCCCGTGCGGACGAGAAAAGAGTCTCGGCCAGCAGTGTTATTCTGTACTTGAAGAACGCCATCGTTGCCTGCAGCCATCCCCCCAGAGTAACTTCCGAACATAAAATTCAGAGATTTTACAGCCCCCCCATACTGTCCGATGGTTGAGGAAGTAGGAAGAGCGTCTGGTGTCGTCGATTCAAAGGTGAAGCTTCCCTTGACTGAATCAGATGAGCGAAACGGTGGGAAAAATCCAAAACTAGAACCAACACGTTGAATCGTACCAGTGAAGTCAAAGGTAATGAGTGCTGCTTGGGCAGGGGACAAAGAAGTGAGAATCACAGCCATGGCAAAGAGCAGGCAGGATAGCCTGAAGCATCTTATTTGATACATGAAAAACCTCCTTTAATCATCTCTGTGTTGAATGGTCTCTTTCTTCTTGACGTAATCCCGAACTGCACGTAGGACTTGGTGAACTTGGACATGATTAAAACTATTACCATCCAAGAGGTTACAGATAGGGTACAGATTCGAAAAATGTTGGTGGAGTATCAAGAAGTTGAGGGACAAACGTATATGGCAGATGAAAATGCGTCGTTGAAAAGAATGAACTCAAGAAATCAAGGTTACTACGTGATGGAGAATTAAAGAAAAGTTAGGAGAGAGTAGAAGCGAGGCGTACATCGATGATGCGAGAGTTGTGGGTCAGGAGTGTCGCGCCGAGAACCATGTCTTGGTCAAAAGGTCTGTTACTCTACCTTGCTCAGT
>JBMYWX010000287.1:0-3948 GCA_049607825.1 Nitrospirales bacterium | reverse complement strand
AGACAAGTCTCCTAAGCCTGGACTGCCTCAAAAGAAGTAAGACCTCCCCCCAATCCCAAGGTGGTCCGTTATCAAAAGCAATTAGACCTATAATTGATTCAGATGAAACAGACGCGTCTACGGATTCTGACAGTACCCTGAGATGAGAAGATCAAAAGTGGGTAGAATTATTGAGGGGAACTGGGTTTAGTAGGGAGAAGGTATTGATGTATGCCAGCAGCGGCTTTTCGCCCTTCGGCAATTGCCCATACAATCAGTGAGGCACCGCGTTTGGTATCACCCGCAGCAAATACTCCTTCGACACTCGTCATGAAATTTTCGTCAACCGCCACACTTCCTCGAGCGCCATACTCCACTCCAAGATTATTGAGTAAGCCATGCTGAACCGGTCCAGTAAATCCCATAGCTAACAGCACTAAATCGACATCCATGTCAAATTCAGACCCCGGGATAGGTGTGAATTTGCCATTTTCAAATTGGACTTGCTGAGCATGAAGCTTTGTCACTTGTCCATTATGACCAGAAAACTTCGTTGTTGACACACTCCATTGACGATCACAGCCCTCTTCATGGGCATGTGACGTTCTCAATTGCATTGGCCATAGAGGCCAAGGGGTAGAATCGGCACGAGACGGTGGTGGTTCGGGCAATAACTCAAATTGATGAACGTCTAAACAACCATGGCGATGAGACGTCCCTAAACAGTCAGACCCGGTATCTCCACCACCTATTATCACTACTCGCTTCCCCTTAGCACTTATAGCTTCCTCCACAATGTCATCACCAGCCACCCGCTTATTTTGCTGCATCAAAAATTCCATGGCAAAATGCACGCCCTTCAATTCACGACCGGGAATAGGCAAATCACGAGCCTGCTCTGCTCCTAATGTGAGCAAAACCGCATCATATTCGTTACGAAGCACGTCCATTGTGACATCATTTCCAACATGCACATTCGTCTCGAACGTGACACCTTCCACCCTCATTTGATCAAGTCGGCGTTCAAGCACCCACTTCTCCATCTTGAAGTCTGGAATTCCATACCTCAGCAGGCCACCGATCCGATCAGCCTTTTCATAAACAGTTACACTGTGACCAGCTCGAGCCAATTGCTGCGCGGCTGCCAAGCCAGCAGGGCCAGAACCAACAACTGCGACTCTCTTCCCAGTTGCCACAATTGGCAACACTGGCTCAACCCACCCTTCATCGAATCCCTTATCAATGATATTCCACTCCACGACACGAATTGATACTGGGTCTTGATTAATACCTAATACGCAGGATGATTCACAGGGAGCTGGGCAGAGACGTCCCGTAAACTCTGGAAAGTTATTCGTTGCATGTAAGGCCTTGAGAGCATCTTTCCAGCGGCCACGGTATACCATATCGTTCCATTCAGGAATCAAATTGACGACAGGGCATCCTGTCGGACTTTGACAGAATGGCACACCACAATCCATACAACGTGCGCCCTGTTGCTTGAGCTTTTCATCTGGAAATGGCTCATACAGTTCCTTCCAGTCTAAAACCCTCAACTCGACTGGACGCCTTTGAGGCCCCTCTCGGGTGTATTTCATGAAACCTTTTGGATCAGCCACGACCAGCCATCTCCATACCTCGTTGTGCATGTTGTTTGGCTAAAGCAGCTTTCCGTGCTTGCAAAACTCGCTTATAGTCTGTCGGCATAACCTTAATAAATTTTGGAAGCATGGTATCCCAAGCTTCTAGAATTTTTTTACCTTTTTGGCTCCCGGTATATTTGACATGTGACTCAATCAAAGTCCGCAAAGTTTTCTGATCATCTGGATTTGTCACTTTTTCTAGTTCCACCATGCCAAGATTACAGCGCAGCTCAAACGTTCCTTCTTCATTAAGAACATAGGCTTCGCCGCCAGACATCCCTGCCGCAAAATTTCGACCAGTTTTCCCCAGAACCACGACAACGCCTCCTGTCATATACTCACACCCATGGTCGCCGACACCTTCTATTACCGTACGTGCGCCACTATTCCGCACAGCGAAACGCTCACCGGCCATTCCATAAAAATAACCTTCTCCAGCTGTCGCGCCATACAAAGAGGTGTTTCCAATCAAAATGGTCTCTTCTGGAACAAACGTTATGTCCTTTGACGGCATCACAATCACTTTTCCTCCAGACAAGCCTTTACCCAGATAATCATTCGACTCACCAATGAGAGTAAGGGAAATGCCTGACGATAAAAACGCGCCAAATGACTGTCCCGCTGATCCAGTGAATCGAACCTTGATAGTATCCTCAGGAAGACCCTCTACTCCGTACTTCCGAGCCACATGACTCGACAATACCGTCCCCACAGTTCTATGTACATTCCGAATAGGCATCTCATGCGACACAGGCGTGCCTTCATCAAGAGCCGACCGGCAAAGCTCAACTAATTGATTGTCTAAGATATGCGATAATCCATGATCCTGTTCCTGAATACAGTGAGTTGCAATTTCATCACCGACATCAGGCTTAGTAAGCAAAGCCGAGAGATCAATCCCTTTGGCCTTCCAATGGGCAACGGCCTTCTGAGCTTTCAATTTATCAACTCGCCCAATCATATCGTTGATGGTGCGAAATCCAAGCTTGGCCATAAGTTCTCGAATTTCTTCCGCAACAAAAAAGAAGTAATTGACTACATGGTCCGGATGCCCTGCAAACTGCTTACGTAACTCTGGATCCTGTGTCGCGACCCCGACGGGACAGGTGTTGAGATGACACTTCCGCATCATGATACACCCTTCAACAATCAATGGGGCCGTGGAAAAGCCGAACTCCTCGGCACCAAGCAAGGTTGCAATCACAACATCGCGTCCTGTGCGTAATTGGCCATCAGTTTCGACACGAATTCTCCCACGAAGATCGTTTAACACCAATGTTTGATGCGTTTCGGCCAACCCTAATTCCCATGGAATACCTGCATATTTAATGGAAGAAAGGGGGGAAGCACCGCTACCTCCTGAGTCTCCACTTATAAGAACTTTGTCGGCATGGGCTTTTGAGACTCCAGCCGCGACGGTGCCAACGCCAACCTCAGAGACTAACTTTACTGAAACGGCTGCTTCCGGATTAGAATTTTTCAAGTCAAAGATCAGCTGAGCAAGATCTTCAATAGAATAAATGTCATGATGTGGCGGTGGGGAAATGAGTTGCACACCCGGCGTGGAATAGCGAAGCTTCGCAATGACCTCATCGACCTTATGTCCAGGTAATTGCCCCCCTTCACCTGGCTTAGCGCCCTGAGCCATCTTAATCTGTAATTCTTTAGCATTGACTAAATAATGCGCAGTAACACCAAAACGTCCAGATGCTACTTGTTTGATGTAGGAGTTTTTGGAATCTCCGTTTTCCATAATACCAAACCGCTCAGTATCCTCTCCCCCTTCTCCAGTATTACTCTTGGCACCTAAACGATTCATCGCAATTGCAAGAGTTTCATGAGCCTCTTTACTAATTGCGCCAAAGGACATGGCTCCAGTGGTAAATCGTTTAACAATTTCTTTTGCCGGTTCTACTTCGTCTAAAGGAAGCGGGGTTGCCGCGAAGGTAAAGTCAAAGAGCCCACGAAGCGTTGAACGCCGCCTATGCTCTTCGTTCACGAGAGTCGAAAATTCAGCATAGGTTTTGGGGTCGTTATTCCTCGTAGAATGCTGAAGTTTATAAATAACGTCAGGATTCCAATTATGATGTTCACCTTGAATCCGGTAATGAATCTCTCCTCCGAAGTCGAGTTGCCGGATCGGCACAGGTTCATAGGCTTGTGCATGCCGCCGCAGTGTTTCTTCCCCAATATCTCGAATACCGATCCCGCCAATTCGAGAAGAGGTCCCTGAAAAGTATCGATCAATCAACTCGGGGTGTAATCCCAATGCTTCAAATATTTGTGCACCACAGTAGGATTGCAGGGTTGAAATACCCATTTTCGA
>JBMYWX010000286.1:0-4003 GCA_049607825.1 Nitrospirales bacterium | reverse complement strand
GTAGGGTGTGTTATTCGTCAGGCCAACGTGGGAATAAGGGCTGGTCACACCTTCAATTTTGGTGGAGTTTTGCATGGTGATCCCGGTGTCAGTTGTGAAATAGAGGTTGTAACTAACTGCCCCAGGTACCTCAAGCCAACTCACGATGTTTTCTGCATCACCACCTTTGACAATCAAGCTTGTTGGGGTTGAGAGGTCTGCTGGCTCTTGAGTCTTGGCTTGCTCTCTTCCTCTATTTAGTTCCTCTTCAGTGGGAGCAAACTTTGTTAGTCGATTGTTTCCGCTATCAATGACATACACGCAACCTTCATTGTCCACGGTGATCCCAGATGGGAAGTTTAACTGACCGTCTGTGAGTCCACGATTTCCCCATGAAGACAAGAAGGTGCCGTTTGAGTCAAACTTCTGAATACGATGGTTTCCGCTATCGACGATGTACACATTGCCCAGGGCATCGGTTGCGACTCCCCAAGGGGCCTTGAATTGCCCTAAGCCGTTTCCTTCTTTTCCCCATTTCAAAAGGAAGTTTCCACGTGCGTCAAACTTTTGAATGCGATTGTTGCCTTCGTCAGCCACAAAAATGTTTCCAACAAAGTCTACGGCAATGCCTCGTGGATAGAACATGGCACCATCGTACCCACCATCTCGCCCCCATTTCAGTAGTGGCGTTCCATCTGGCTGAAATTTTTGAATTCTTGCATTACTAGTATCGGAGACATAGAGAAAACCTTGCTGGTCAGTAGCTACGCCCCAAGGAACATCAAATTTCCCAGCTTCGGCTCCACGCCAGGCAAATCCAAATTTTCCCCAGGAATTGACTAAGTTACCATCTAAGTCAAATTTTTGTACGCGATTGTTCCCGCTGTCAGCGATGTATATTACCCCGTCTGGCGATGTTGCGAGTCCGCGAGGATAGTAGAATTTTCCTTCTTCGGAATCAGCTTCGTCACCCCAACGAGATATAAACTTTCCATTTTTATCAAATTTTTGGATCGAATGATTGTCGGTATCAGCGACGTAGATATTGCCCTCTTTATCCACAGCAATACCGGTGGGCGAATTGAATTCTCCATCATCCATACCCTCTACGCCAAAATGCATGACGTTAAGATAGGGTGAAGGAATCGACATCACTTCTTCCGAGACAGGACTTTCACCATCAGCGGTTATGGCAGTAACCACGTAGTGATAGCATAAGTTATTCGATAAGTCGTCGTGTAGATAAGGGCTAACGGCGCCTTCTATGCAGTTGGCCTTTTCTATGGTCACTCCTATGACTGGATTAAAGTCTTCAGCACTGGCAATTGGTCGATGGAGTTCATTTGGCTTAATCGTCACACCTTTGGTCGTCATGAAATGAAGATTATAGTACAGCGCATCAGGTACAGGATCCCAGGTTATGGTGATCCGCCCATTATCAGGTGTTACCTTAACGTTTTCTGGTGCAGGAGGTAACTGCTCATTACTGACGCCGCCGCCCCATTCTTCTTCCTGTCCTTCAATGAATAGCTTATTGAGGAGAGAGTCAGTCTTCATCATTTGTCGGTTTTCGAAGTTCCAATCGCTCATAGTCCCTCATGTGTTGAGAAATAGACACATTTCTCAAACGAGTCCACATGCTTCTGGAGTAGGCTCGCTTATTAAATTTAATAATAAATCCAATTACTTATGAGGAATTCTATCAGGCAAGTTTTCTGGAAGTCAAGATTGGCTGGAACGCAGAAAATGTTTGAAATAATGTGGCATAAAGCTACGGATTACAAGAGGAGTCGAGAGAAGTTTTCTTAGCTTTCACAGCTACTCAACACGGCGGAGAGGCGTTGGATTATTACGTGCCGTGTACAATGGGTCCAGGGTAAATATCTTGTTAATGAGGCTATTTGTAAGCCATTTTAAAGAAGAGGATGTTAGATGACCACATAAATTTATAGAGAGCTGTTGTACTCTATGAGCTGGTTCAAACCCCATGGGTCTGAATTGCTTCAGACCTATCAATGCGAGCGTTGGCTGGTTTGTGCAGCCAAGATTCGTTTTGTGGTCTTATTGTCCACGCATACCGGGATTATCCCTCTAGCTTGATGACGTTTGAAGCTTGTGGTCCCTTGGCACCTTCCACCAAGTCAAACTCAACCGCTTCGCCTTCTTTTAGGGTTTTAAAGCCTTCCCCCTGTAGTGCGGAATAATGGACAAACACATCTTGCCCTCCTTCAACATGAATAAACCCAAATCCTTTTCGGTCGTTGAACCACTTCACTGTTCCTTTGCTATTCACAGGCACCTCCTAAGGTTAAGAGAAGATATGTAGGGCATAGCTTACGTGGATGAGGGCAAAAAAAAAGCCGCAGAAAAGATTGAATCTTTCTACAGCTATAACCATAAGATGACTTACCACGGGACAAATCCAAAGACGACAGCAGGATTTAGCATAGAAGAGATAACCTGTCAATAACTTATGTCTCTGACAATGGATTTCGATCAGTTGAAAGAAGGCTTTAAATTCTTAAAAATTGAAGAACGTGCCTGTACTGATAGAGCATTATTGGTGACTACAGCTGGAGGTAGGATTGCCGTGTTATGTTTTTAAGCTAAAATCTGTAAGGTTTGAATATGCTCGATTTGTAAAAGTCCGAATATCGTTGTTGCTTGACATAAAATGTTACCTAATATTGGGTAGCTACTACATCTCAGATGACTTATGATAATACAATCTGCCTCAGAGGTGAACCCGATTGCTGAGACTAAGAATCAGACATTGGTAGAATGCGCGACCTAGCTACCCTTGCTGCCCCACAAGGTTTCTTTGTTTACACTCCTTGATCGCTACATTTTCCGAGAACTGTTCTCGCCTTTTCTTTCAACGCTGACGGCGCTGTGTTTTATTATTTTTGCGAAAGAGATGCTTCGCTTAATTGATCTCCTTGTGTCCAAGGGGGTGGGTATTTGGTCATTACTGAAAATCATTGCCTATCTTCTTCCATCCTTTCTTGTCTTGACCTTACCCATAGCATGTTTGATTGCTTCGATTTCGACCTTTAGTCGCCTGTCCTTTGATAACGAATTAACGGCCATGCGTGCGGCAGGCATGAGTCTCTGGCGATTGACGGTGCCGGTCTTTATGTTTTCTCTTTTGGTATTTCTGGCAACATTATTTCTTTCCCAGTGGGGACAACCCTGGTCAAATATCTCGTTAAAAGGTTTAGCTATGAGTGTGATTGAAGACCAGTTAAGTTTGGCTCTTGAGTCAGGTGTCTTTAATGAACCGGTTCCGAATTTAACGATTTATGTTCCTGATCCGAAGCAGGCTCGTAACGTGCAGGGTGTGTTTATTTCAGACCAACGAGATTCAAGCAAATCATTGGTCATTGTCGCGCAATCATTTCGCGTGTTGCATGATGGGCGAAGGAAGCAGCTTGGCTTACGGCTTTTTGATGGGGCGATCCACCAGATTCCTCCAGATCTGGACTATTATCATGAGGTTGCATTTAAAACATATGATTTTTGGATGTCCGTTCCTCCTCCTGAAGGAATGGGCACTACGCAGCGAAAAAGCTATGAAGAAATTATTCAGAAACTGGATGCGTCTGATTGGAAAGATTCCGGGAATTTACGTCGGCTCATGGAACATTATAAAGATTTGGGATTTCCCGTCGCCTCTTTACTTCTTGGTCTACTCGGACTTCCGGTAGGAATCATCTCGAAGCGGTCAGGAAAGGCGGGGGGATTTGCCATAGGCCTTGGCATTATCGTGGGATTTTACCTGTTAAATATATTTGGGGAATTTTTAGTAACTGCGTTTATCGTCCATCCCTTTGTTGGGGCATGGTTTCCCAATGTGATGGTTTTGGGCTTCACCGGAATGCTCTATGTGAAAGCAAGTCGGCAATAGAAGTTAATTTTAATTGTAAGCTGGTTTTTATGATCCGCTGAATAAAAGGCCAAGCAAAAATAAACAACAGAATTGGCGCAAGATAAACAGAAATATAGGTAAAAGAATTATGAGCAG
>JBMYWX010000285.1:0-4008 GCA_049607825.1 Nitrospirales bacterium | reverse complement strand
TTTGTCTCTTCCCTTGATGACCTCAAGGAAGGCGACCTCGTGGTTCATGTGCATCATGGCATCAGTCGATATCAAGGGTTACGACGTCTCACTGTTCAAGACTTTGAAAGTGATTATCTCTTACTTCAATTTGGAGGGACCGACACCCTGTATGTCCCGCTTGAGCGCCTCTCGGAAATTCAACCCTACCACGGTGTCGACCAACGTGCACCGAAACTCGACAAGCTGGGAGGGACTAGTTGGGCTCGAACAAAAGCCAAGGTCAAAAAGAGTATTGAAGACATGGCTGAAGAGCTTGTGGAACTATATGCCAATCGTGAAGTGGCACGCCGAACAGCCTATACACCAGACGTCATGCTCACGCATGAATTCGAAGCCGCCTTTGACTATGAGGAAACCCCAGGCCAACTCAAAGCGATTGAAGACATTTACCGCGACATGGAATCACCAAAACCTATGGATCGATTGGTCTGTGGAGATGTTGGTTATGGTAAGACCGAAGTGGCCATGCGAGCAGCGTTCAAAGCTGTGCAGAACAATCGTCAAGTTGCGGTCTTAGTTCCAACCACATTGTTGGCTCAACAACATTTTGAGACATTTTCCTTACGCTTTGCGGCTTTCCCGGTACGCGTCGGGATGTTGACTCGGTTTCAAAGCACTGCTGAGTGTAAAGTGATTCTCAAAGATATCGAATCGGGTACTTTGGATATCATTATTGGTACCCATCGTCTATTAACCAAAAGCGTGAATTTTAAAAATTTGGGTATTGTCATTACCGATGAGGAACAGTGGTTTGGGGTCCGACATAAAGAACGGCTCAAGCAGCTCAGGACCCAAGTTGATGTCTTGACTCTATCAGCGACACCTATTCCTCGCACCCTTCAAATGGCTCTTTCTGGCGTACGCGACCTTTCCGTCATTGAAAGTCCACCTTCTGGTCGACTCGCCATTCAAACACAAGTGCTTCGATTCGACGGCACAGTCATTCGTGAAGCGATTCACAGAGAACTCGGACGAGGAGGACAGGTGTTTTATCTGCACAACCGTATCGAAACCATGGAACGCACAGGAACGTGGCTTCAAAACCTCCTCCCCGAAGCACGCATTGTGATCGCTCATGGGCAGATGGATGAACGACTGCTTGAGAGTGTGATGCTCAAATTCTTTCATCAAGAAGCTGATGTGTTAATCGCAACAGCGATTATTCAGTCTGGACTTGATATTCCCAACGCAAATACGATTCTTATCGATCGGGCCGATTTGTTTGGTCTTGCCCAACTGTATCAACTCCGAGGTAGAGTAGGACGTGGGGGACAACAGGCACATGCCTATTTCTTTGTACCGAACGAAGAAACCTTGAGTACAGATGCCCAAAAACGACTAAACGCCATTCAAGAATTTACGGAACTTGGTTCTGGATTTAGAATTGCAGCCGCTGATATGGAGATTCGGGGGGCCGGCAATCTACTAGGAAAGCAACAGTCAGGAAATATCGCCGTGATCGGCCTCGATTTGTATTTACACATGGTCGAACAAGCTGTTCAGCAACTCAGAGGTCAAGTCGTCGAAGAAATCCCTGAACCGACTCTGTACCTCCATGTCTCGGCATTTATTCCAGAAGATTACGTCGAAGATACTCACCAACGGTTAAGTCTATATAAACGACTTTCAGGCAGCGAACAGATTGGTGATTTAGCCCTGCTCCATGGAGAAACGCAAGATCGGTATGGTCCACTCCCCGCTCCAGTTGAACGCCTGTATGAAGTCATGCAAGTCAAACTGCTCGCGAAGACCTTGAAGCTTGAATCAGTAGAAATTCAAGGCAACACGATTATTATCGCATTTCATGCGCAAGCCAAACTCCCAGAAGAAGGGATTCAATGGCTCATATCTCGAAGTCAAGGTGCGATTCAATTCCTCTCTCCACTATCCTTTCAACGAGAAATGCCATCGCAGGAATGGGAAGTGGTATATGCAGAACTCAATACCATCTTGCAAGGTCTGAATCGCTATGCTAGGACACAGGAAGAAGAAATTGTCGACGTGTAGAACAGCGTTACTCGAAGAATAATTGAGACCATGCCATTTCCCTTATTACTGTTAACAGCCATCTTTCTCTCCTCTATCCTAACGATGTCAACTGGGACATTTGTCCAGGCCTACACTGATCGTATCCTTGCCATTGTCAACAAGGAAGTCATCACCTTGTCCGAATTACAGCGAGAAGTCCACGACGAGCACATTCGCTTGAAAGCTCGATATTCTGGAAAAGAACTCAAGCAGCGGATGACAAACAAGGAACATCAGGTCTTGAACATACTGATTGAGGAGAAGCTTCAACTCCAAGAGGCCAAGGCCAAAGGGTTTGAGGTCACTGACGAAGAATTAGACAAAGCCTTTCAACAAACTTCTGGTCGAATTCAAGTCGGCCCACTTTCAGAATCCGACAAAACTGAACAAATGCGTAAACGAATTCTCTTAGAGAAAATACGAGCATTCGAAGTCCGACGCATTGTCACCATCTCAGACACCGAAATTTCCCAATATTACAAGGACCATCTATCACTCTTTATGATTTCCCCAACCTATCGATTACGACAAATCCTCTTTTTAGGAAATTCCGAGGAAGAACGCATTCACAAACAATCCCAAGCCCGTTCCGTCTCTAGACGTCTTCAGGCAGGAGAAAGTTTCCGTGAATTGGCTTTACAATATTCAGGAGGACCAGAAGCAGCAAATGGAGGAGAGCTGGGAATGGTTCAGCATGACGAATTGTTAAACCCTATCGCTGAATCACTATTCACGATGAAACCAGGAGAGATTAGCTCGCCGATCGAAACGACGCTTGGCTTTCATATCATTGCCTTAGATGAAGTCATCCCTCAAAGTCCCAAGCCTTTAGAAGATGTAGAAAAGCAAATCAAAGCCAGGCTCTTTAAAGAACGCTCCAATGAGGTTTTTGAGCATTGGCTTGCAGATCTGAAGAAAAAATCCTTCATCGAAATCAAGCCTGCTCCATGATCAGGCCTTTGAGCGCCCGAAACACCTCTGGTCGGCCTTCATGTGTTTGAGAAGAATACAAGAGCAGCTCGGTTTCTTGCGATAACGAAAGTTCCTGACGTGTTCGTCTCAGAGACTCCTGTCGCTTGCCCTGTCCTACTTTATCAGCTTTCGTCACGACGATGACCTTGGGACACTGAAGTACTTGCAGCCATGTAACCAGATCTCTGTCTACCTGTTCTGTTCGTCGGATATCAATAAAGACGATCACACCGCATAATGTTTCACGATTGATCAAATACTGCTCGACCATAGGACCCCATGCTTTTCGAATCGCATCCGGCACCTTGGCATATCCATATCCCGGAAGATCCACCATATGAAACTCCTCGACAGATGGATCTGATAATGAAATGCGAAAAAAGTTAATCATTTGTGTTTTACCAGGAGTCTTTCCAACTTTGGCCAGGCCTTTTCGATTGAGCAATGAATTCAATGCCGAGGATTTCCCAACATTGGAACGGCCCAGTAGGGCAATTTCTGGCAGCCGTCCTTTTGGATACTGCTCTGCCGTCAGACAACTTTTAACAAATTCAGCTGATCGAATTTTTATCATCATATATCAACAGGAACATAGACGTTCATGAATATACGCATCAAATATTTGAGGAAAATCACCAGGCATCTTGTACGATAAACCTTTCACTCACGCTTCGACGACTTCATCGCTCGCTCAATTTCACGATTGGCTTCACGTTTTTTTACCGTGTCGCGACGGTCATAGTGTTTTTTGCCACGTGCAAGGGCAAGCTCCACTTTTGCCAGTCCTCGTGTATTAAAGTAGATCCGAAGAGGGATCAGCGTGAGACCGGCTTGTTGTACTTGTCCCTGTAATTTCTTTATTTCTTTATGATGTAACAAGAGTTTTCGAGGTCTGATGGGTTCGTGATTCATTTGATTCCCATGACTATAGCCTCCAATATGACATTGGTGAAGAACGACTTGGCC
>JBMYWX010000284.1:0-4058 GCA_049607825.1 Nitrospirales bacterium | reverse complement strand
CGACATTTTCCAAATCTGGGTCTGCTGGCGGAGGGTTGGTACCTCGTAAAATTCCCATCAATGGCAAACTCGTGAGAAACAATACTGCAATAAGAAAGACAAACTTAAACCGGCCATCCATGATCTTTATGCCGTTCTACCCCTGGACATGCTGAAAACTGTACCCTGGGCCAAGCACATGCAACCTTCCGTTCAAGTTATATCATCTTCATGAGAACTTACGATGACTTTGATGACGGCTCTGAATCTTTTGCACACCGAAAGCCAACCGTTGCATCCGTCCTCCACATTTTGGCAGAAAACCGCTTGGTCAGACGAGCCCCCAATCGCGACTCTCGCCAGGAACCTCCACGAATAACTTTATAAACATCCTCACTTTCGGGACCTGGTGGATCACGATACGGCGTTTTCTGATAGTAATCAGCAGCATAATCATCAAGAACCCATTCGGCAACGTTCCCAGTAATGTCGTAGAGACCAAAAGGACTCCGGCCAGCCTCGAATGAAGCGACAGGGGCTAAATATTGATATCCATCATCCGCGCCATCGACATTTGCATAATTGTCGAGATCAAATTTTGCGCCCCAAGGATATCGACGTTTCCCTTCACCTCGTGCAGCCTTCTCCCATTCTGCTTCGCTTGGCAAGCGCTTGCCTGCCCATCGACAATAAGCAATGGCATCGTTCCATGTGACAGCCATGACAGGATAATCAGCGTTCTTAAGCTTGGACACTTCATCTTCAAAAACAGGAACAACTGGCTCCTGATGCTTGGTCATCTTGAGAAACCGATCATATTCAGCCTGCGTTACCTCCTTTAAATCAATATAGAAGGTTTTGAGATAGATAGGATGGGCTGGAACCTCATCTGGATCACCCTCTCGGCTCCCCATCGTAAACGGGCCTTCGGGAATTTCGACCATATCTCTTCCCTCATCACTCACAATCGTTTTATACATGGAGTAGTCTTGGACAGGCGGAGGTTCCAATACACGCGCTTTCGCTGGAGCTGAAGAAATGGCTTCGTACTCTGCTTTATCTTTATAGGTTTCGTAAAGCAATAGGACGATCATCATAATAAAGGAACCAAAGACAAAGATAATCGAACCGATGAGCACATTTTTATTTTCTGGCATTACAGTATTCCAACCTCGAACAAAGTGACCATTTCTAGAATATCCTGACCAATGTTTTCATACTTTTATGGATCGTTTTTCGTCGGAGTCTCCCCTGCAAGAGGAGGCGTCGATTGGAGATTTTTCCTTCGTTCAGCCAAGGAATCAAAAATCATTGACGCCTGTACTCCTAAAAACCCTCCCATGGCAGCACCAGATGCCGACCCAACCGTGACCGCATCAACCCCACCAAGCACTAACCCTAAAATGGCACCAATAACTGCACCGATTAAAATACTCAAGAAAAAACGCCGACCGCCAAACATGCCGACGCCAGCTCCCAACAATACACCTACGACAACCGCCACAGGTAAAAATCCCCCTCCCATTAGCATGCCAATAAGAGTTCCCACGGTCCCCATGACGACCGTTCCAATTAGGACATTAATGATTTTTTCTTGCGTCATCATACCCTGCACCTTACCTTCACCACTTAATCATTGAAGGTCATCGCTAAGATCTACTTAGAATGAATGGCAATTGACCCAAAGTCAATGTCAACTCCAGGTCCCCCAAGGAGAGAAATTCCCCAAGCCTTTGGCGCAGGTTCGTGTTGGTGAATATTTTTAAAGTCCTCGTAGACATTAATTTTTTCTTCGACCCATTCCCCAGTTGGATCCGCTCCACTACGAATCACCATTTCAGTAGATCCAAACATGCCACCCTCTTTGATGGTCCCAACAGGTTTATCCAGACTCCACACATATTTTGTGTTGACTGGAATGAACATTAAATCCGTGTCCAATGAGGGGTAGACGGCTGCGATAAATTCAGCACCTTCTGGCACTACACGCACTCTCCATCGCCAGGTCAAGATTGGGTGCGTCCTTGGATCCCAGTCTATTTTCTTTGTATAGATACGTTGACTCGCATTTCGAGCTTCTAAGAATGCTTCGTCGCCATCCTTTGCAATCACATAGGTTTCTTTCGCCGTAGCGATACTTCGCTGGGCATCCCACTTCTTTGGGAAACCGCTTTCATTAGGGTCATGAAAATCTTCTAAGATGATGGAATTGGCATCTGATTGTGCAAATACACTTGACGTGAGCCCCCCAATAAGGAACACTGAAAAAAACATAACACTCAGCAGACTCATATTGAACCATCCACCTCTCATTGGACTCTTTCGATTCACTCCTTGACTCATACCGATGTTTCCTCTCGTGAAAGCGACTGCACAAGGGGTGGAGTGGAAGGCAGACGACTTCCACTCTGCTCCTCAGCCGTTTGATAATCTCGTCGGCTCAACCAGAACATGAAGAATACTGATGCCCAGAAAAGAACCATATTCACAGTCACCATTTTTGCAGCAAAACTAATCCCCGGTGTAAACGACCAAGGAGAGACATCTTGCAACAGCTCATTCACATGCCATCCAAGGCGACCGGCAGATCGAATATATCCCATCAAACCCATGACCCAGGTAAACGCCGCGGCCACTCCAAAGAGTACAACCATGCCGCGAACTGAAATCTTACCCCAGGCTATAGGACCGGTAACTTTTGCATGTCGAAGCATAAGATAATTGATGGCAAGACCGCCTAATACGACCGTTGCGGTCGTCACTCCTTGAGGCATGGATAATCCAACACGTACATTGGCAGGGATATAAAAGCCGTAAATTGCTAGCCACAAGATATTAGCCATACCCAATGTAAACAATGCCACTAATACAGTATTTCCCTTACGAGCCCAAGACGCTTCCAGCACTCGATTGGCCCGTCGGTACAGTAAGTAACTGAGTGCGGTGAGACAGATCATTAGATTGATCGCACCATTCTTCGCCGACATCACACCAAATTGCCCAATCACAGGATGTTGCGCCGCACCCATAGCTTTCATTTCACTAGGAGTTGTGGCAATGGTGTGGGGTGTAAACCACACGATAAAACAACCCAACAACGCAAACGTTATCACTTTAAAATATGGGTGGAAACGCTCACCACCCTGCACACGCCCTAACGATTGCCAAATATAGTAATTAATCCCCAAAAACAATACACCAATTGTGATGGCTTGAATGACAAACATCCACGATAGGAGACCACCCATCATCGTAACACCCATTTGAGAACGAAATTGGAACACGGCCTTCATTAACCAGTACCCAGCAATCGGCATTGGAAGCAGAGCACATACCACAACAAGAATAAACACATAGCCAACCCAATCATAATAGGCCCGCTCTTTTTCCGAACGCGTTGTCAAAAATCGATAGGCGGCATATGCCACAACAACCGCACCTCCGGACATAATATCCGCTAGAAATCGATGCGTATTCAATGGATTCCACAGTGGGGAATGCAGCAAATGCCAAATATTTCCTAAGAACCGACCATCGGAATCGACTCCTGCCGGCGCCATCATGAATGACGCCCACGCATTGGCTGAGAACAACAAGACTGCTCCCACTGCATTGACAAGAATCCCGATCGACATATGCACCCACTTCTGGCCATGCGATGCGAGATAGTCCCAACTATAGTAATACAACAACAAGAGAAATGAGACACCGATAAAGACTCCGGCGTACATCGGCATCAAACTTTTAAATGTCGAGCCCATATAACTCATGAATCCAGGATACAAACTGAGGAAAATCCCAAGCATGATCGCGCCTAACAATGCCGTAAATGACAACGAGACAACAGCAACACGAATGATGTCATGTGCTAAGCCATCATAACGACGGGCAGAATCAGGGTCGCGACGAGAAAGACCGAGGAATTCCAAGAGAACGGCAAAGAACGGAAGGGCAAGTACAAAACCACCAAAGTAGGTATGCTGTTGCATCACCATCCACACCAAGACACGATTATCAACAAACTGAATCTCTGGATATGTTGATTTGACTTCACGTGCGGATGGACCTACAGGGGAGCC
>JBMYWX010000283.1:0-4099 GCA_049607825.1 Nitrospirales bacterium | reverse complement strand
CAACGTCATTTCGTTCTATGATCCATTCTCGTCGAACAGGATGGAGTCCCTCTCGTACATTAATGTCGATATTCGGGTCGGTGTATGGCCCGGATGGGTCATACACGGTCACTGCCGCATTGGGTGTTGGAATATCTCCATTTGGTCCCTTGGTTGGCGTTAAGGTGATTTCCCGCATGGGCACACGAATATTTGGGTGTGATCCTGTGACATAGACTTTTTGAGAAGCTGGAAACGGTTCGGTGGTCAAACTTGCTGAAGGGATATGGTTATGATCTGCGACTAGAGGAATAGCTTTGTCGTGCGAGGAATCTGTCAGGTCACGTTCTGGGGTACTCATGGTTCTATCCTTTCTCAGGATGACGGAAAATAGGATCGAAAGGTGACATATCTAAAATAAAAAAGGCCGTTTCCTGTATGAAGGAAACGGCCTGAAAATTTTGGTTTTCATTCTCTGCCGCTTCCCTACGCTGGAATTACCCAGGTCAGGTATAAGGGTCGCCCAACTGCGTTGGACATCTCAGCCAAAAGCCCCCCTAGCCTTGTTAAAGCAATGCTAACTCTCAGGTAAAGCCTTGTCAATGAGGCGAATGCTCCCATCAATGACAGGTTCTCTTGGCTCCAGTTTTACATCTAGGAGGGCTAATGTTCGTGGCACTACGTATCATCTGCTTACTGAATTGAGTACCCACAAATGCAAAAGAGATGGTTGTGCCTAATGAGAACTATCTTTCTTTGCTTCTATTAACCTTCTCGTGTTTCCTATTAGTAGCCTTGCCGCAACACCAATGAGCAGCTAAACTCTTTTGTTAGACGGCTCGAAGAGGATTATAGGGGACTTACAAGAATGAAAGGTAGTCACATATTACTACATCCGACTGCAATCGCCCGTAGCCTAGGCGCTCTCGCATTTCTTCTTGTTCTGGCAAGTGTGGGCGGGCAATTGATGACATATTTGATGGGGCATGATCATATTTATGGACTCGTCAAGTTATTTTATCTCGATGAAGAGAGAAATATTCCAACGAGTTTTTCAACGCTTCTTCTCCTATTTGCCTCCCTACTTCTCGCCGTCATCATGGGTCTTGAAAAACAACAAGCTGAGTCTCGGCTAATCTATTGGGCAATCCTTTCTTTTGGATTTTTGTTCATGGCCGCAGATGAGGTCTTATCTATTCATGAGAGATGGACAGAACCGGTACGAGAACTTCTCGGCAATGGAAATCTAGGAATTTTTTATTATGCTTGGGTCATCCCGTATTTTATCCTTATACTCATTCTTGTTCCACTCTTTTTGAGATTTCTGATACGTCTTCCTACTAAGACGAAATTTGCCTTTGTGATAGCTGGAGCTATTTATATTGCTGGCTCCATGGGTGTCGAGCTTATCGGTGGATATTACGCAGAAATGCATGGGCGATTTAACTTGACGTACAGCATGATTGTGACGGTTGAGGAGAGTCTTGAAATGGGAGGCGTGATCCTCTTTATTTGGGCCTTGCTGAGCTATATCTCTGATAACTACAAAGAAGTGCAATTTCGGATTGAAGACGTACCTCGAAAAGTTGTCATAGAGAAACAATCGAGAAGATTGAGGCTGGCAAAAAGTTGAATATTCTTTCCTGCTCTGAGAATAGACGCTTCCTATAGCTTTTCCTCACAATAGATCGAGAGACGTGTTCCTGCCCGCCTGCTCACCTTTCTTAAAAGCTTCAGTATCCGCAACAGGTAACCGGCATTTTCTTGGCTGGACTTCCATAAGTTTAGTTCTCACTATTAAGTGGAAATGTGGTCACTGTAATGTACCTAACCCAAGCTTTGACCTGGATTTCGTTTGTCATTGTCGCTGATGCGCATGAATGCTTATAGAGTATTTCCAACTCTGCCTCATCTCACTTCGCCAATGTGCGCAAAATCACGTGAGTGATTTTGTGCAATTTCTAATCTTTATACGCAATCACTTAGAGGTGCGGACCTCTCCTGACATTACCATTTGATCATCTCGTTGACTCCCGATAAGCGAAAGCATAAAAGAGCGTCTAGTCAGTAGTTCGCGTTCTAACGTAACTGTATTCAGAACGACCTTTTATTAAAGGAGGGACAGTCAATGAAGGTGAGATCACGTTCTGTAGCTCTGCTGCTAGCATTCTTGATCTTTGGCCCTAGTAATCTAGGTGCGATGCCGTTTCTGCCAGATTTCAGTGTTGCGACGTTTATTCCGGGCTCTCCAGTCAACAATTCTTATTTTCCTTTGGTGACGCGCGTCAGTCGAACCTATGTAGGACAGAAGGAAGAAAGTGGGGAGATCATTACGGAGGGTTTCGAATTATCCAACACGGGCCCTGGCCCTACGATACTTGGTGTGCAAACGACTATACAGCGTGACCGCTCATTTGAGGATGGAGTAATCGTCGAAGATACGTTTGACTATTATGCGCAAGATACAACAGGAAATGTCTGGTACTTTGGCGAAGACGTCACCAATTTTGTCTATGATAATGATGGCAATCTGATTGATACGAATAGTTCAAGTTCGTGGCGAGGTGGAGTCAATGATGCACTACCAGGATTTATCATGCCCGCCGATCTAATCGAAGGATTCAATTATCGACAAGAGTTCGCACCGAACGATGACCCAGTAGACGAAGCCACAATCTTTTCACTAGGTAATACCGTCTCGCTCAGTATTGGGGATTTTACGAATGTTCTACAAACTTTTGAGGAAAACGAATTGGACCCAGACGCCAGGGAATTTAAATACTATGCACCTGGTGAAGGTCTGATCTTGGTAGAAGAAGGACTCAACTCAAATTTAGCAGACCCTGAAATTCAAGTGGAACTGGTTTCGACCGTACCGGAACCATCGACGGTGTTATTGATGGGGTCAGGTTTCATAGGAATGGCGGCCTGGAGATATCGAAAAGGTACGAAGTCCTCGTAAGTCACAAAGGAAATGTCAGTGTTGTTTGCAGTAAGAGCCTTATCTCACAAGGAGATAAGGCTCTTGGCTTTTTCAGGTTTTTTCATGGTAACCAAGACTCTGCTTCTATCAAGTTCCTAGAAAGAATTGTGTTGTTCTTCCCAAAATTTGATTGCATCGTATAAATCGTATGCGGAAGTTCAAATTATTCTGCATGACCTCCTCACACGCCTTTCTCTTTCTTCATTCTGATTAAGACAACTTTCCTCAGAGCCATTACGAATCAGTAATGTTCTCGTCACTTTGTCGTGAACTTCGTCGTATAGGATTTCATCTTGACCTCGAAGTAATACCGACATTCTAAGATAAAATCTTGGAGGCGAATCATGGTTTCAGTCATTGAAATTGGAACAATAGTAAAGACGCTCATTGCGTATGTAATCTATCCGTTTGTTGGAGCAAGAAATGTTGGGCACCTTCTGGGGATCGTTCCCTATTTCCCTTTTTTTTCAAGGAATGTTACTCGAGAATCGTTTACGCCTCCTATACGATTCATGGATTTTCCCCTAGATCATCGACCTGCTACTTACTGGGATCGTCCAACTCCTTCCAAAGTCACACGTCATCACATTCTGAAAATTCTCAATGGGCAAGCTAATCGATCTGGTGCTGTGTTTGATTGTAACGGAAACCCAATAACTGAGGCCTGTCATCCTTTGAAGCAACGATGGAAGTACCGCTGGCGAAATCTTCGAAATGGTCTTTGCGTGGACTATATGAAAGACCAAGCGCAGCCTTATGAGTATGAGGGCCGTATTGGTGTTCTTACCTCCAGTAATCAGCACATCTATTCTCATTGGCTCTTGGATATACTGCCCCGCATTGCCAAATTGCAGGAACAGAATAATCGCGTTGACTTTTATTATCTTCAACATACTCATCCATTTCAGATTGAAACGATAAAGAAACTCAACTTATGTCATACAGATCATATTATTAATTGTGCTGAGATCCCTTGGGTCAGTGGTGACGAGCTGGTCGTGCCTTGTCATCAAATTATGTTTGGGTATCACCATCCTCGTTGGGCTTGTCGGTGGTTGAGAGAGAAATTTCTGCCAGCAGGGGATATGCCTGTAAAGCCGTGGAGGAAAATTTTTATATCACGTGCTTTCGCAAATA
>JBMYWX010000282.1:0-4133 GCA_049607825.1 Nitrospirales bacterium | reverse complement strand
TTTGCTCACCAGATCAATGATCAACTGAGTGGCCTCGGCTTCTGAAGCTATCAACTTCTTTGTATTCCTACCAAGAAACGCAGATCCCGTCAGGGGAGCCGTGCGCTTGTTGCTGTCGACGAAGAGATGGTTTCGTAGAATCCAATGAAAATAGGCTGCAGCAAGTCTGTAGATATTGACCTTTTCAACAGGGTTCCTTCAATTAGTCAGTACGCGTAAAGTGTAAGGCTTGATCAGGAAGGGATTTGACATCGACTACCCGCCCAAGTTTCCACGAATCTGTAGCAGATTATCCCATTCGGTAACATGGGGATTAAGAAAGACGTTCTTTGAGACGCTGCATGAGATCCATATTCTCATGAAAGACCGCCAGAATTAGAGGTGGTTGTCTTTCGCGCGTCGCATAGAAAACATAATGATGCTCACAGTGGGTAAACAGGAGGTCGTGTCTGTGAGAGAGAAACACGCGTGGTGGGAGACGGCCCTTGGAAATTTCCTGAAAGCCTTTAACTAACAACCCTTCATAACGCTTGGCCTGGTTGAGCCCCCATTTGTTAACCGTATACCGGGCGATACTATTAAGATCATCTTGGGCAGCAATCGAAAGTTCATATTCCGGCATTCACGATTTCATCTCATGATAGACATCCTGAAAAATATCCTGCACCGTTCGTTGACTCACGGCTCCGGCTTCGGCAGCTTTTAAACGTTGATCTAGCAGAGTTTCTAATTCTCGTAGTGCCTGTTCTTCATCAGAAGATGGCAACAATCGATCGAGGACGTAATTCCGAATGCTGCAACCGGAAAGAGCAGCTAAGGCTTTCACCTGTTGATGCTGTTCGGGGGTGAGTTCAATTGATAAGCGACTCATTTCTTCAATCCTTCGTAAGTTAGGATATTACATCATAGTAGCATGAAATGATAAAATGCACAAATGTACATTCACACAATTAATGGCACAGCCTCCCATAAAACGTATCTCGTTTCTGGGACCAAGCTCCCTCTTCCTTTCAGGAAAAAGGCTAGAATGGGGGTGGAGACGTTAGGAATGTGAAAACGGCTCACCATAAAATGGGAAACAGCTTATTCCTTGCCTCACTAACTAACAAAGTTCTTTGATCCACATAGAGAATTCTGCTTCTTTTAGCTTTTTCCTCAGAAGATCAATGGTCATTTGAGTGGCCTCGGCCTCTGAAGCTATCAAATCCTTTTCATTCTTACCAAGAAACACATATCCGGTCAGGAAGGCTATGCGCTTATTGCCGTCGACGAAGGGATGGTTTCGTAGAATCCCATGCGTATAGGCTGCGGCTAGACCAAAAATATCCACACTTTTGACAGCTTTCGCGCCTTGAAGTACAATAAATACATGTATTACACATAACTCAAGGAGTGCGTAATGGCATCGTTACGTTTGGGGGAAGAATTAGAAAGTAGACTCGATCACTTGGCTGCCAGTACAGGGCGGACCAAGACTTTTTATATCCGACAGCTCATTGAAGAACATATTGATGAACTGGAAGACCGCTATATCGCCGAACAGCGTCTTGAAAGTCCTGCCAAACGCCTGAGTAGTCAAGAAATGAGGCAGGAACTTGGCCTGGACAATTGAATATGACAGCCGTGTCGTTAAAGAGCTAAAAAAACTGGACAGAAAGGTCCAGCAACAAATCCTTTCCTATTTTGATAAACGAATTGCCCCCTCCTCAGACCCCCGAGATTTTGGCAAATCTCTGAAATCTTCCTTCGCCGGTCTTTGGCGATATCGCATCGGCGATTACCGTGCCATCTGTCGTATAGAAGATGAACACTTGGTTGTCCTCGTCGTTCGCGTCAGCCACCGCAGCAAGGTCTATAAAAAGCTGTTGAAGAATCCGTAGACGTGATATTGGAAAGTCTCATTTAATTAAGATACAAGGAATGTCTGCTTTTCTACTTCTTCGCGCTCCTCGATTTCCTATACCTCGAACATCATGCTCCCACTAGAAGGCATACTCATCGCCGTTTTTGCTGGCTGGCTCATGAAAGTCGAACCCACCAAATCCGAGTTGAGCATTCAGAACCCCACCATCTATCACATCTGGCAAACCCTCGTGCGCTACATCGCTCCTGTAGCCGTTTTTATCGTCCTGCTCAAGTCGGTTGGAATTCCGTAACGTCTCTTTCCAACATTCACTCTCAAGATCAGGCATTGAAGGATGACAGATCAGAATGCAAACTGAGTCATTTCTCAATTCCCACAAGAAACTTCTTTTAACGGTTCGGGAAGCCTAAGGACGCTCTTGAAGTTTTGCGCTATCGATGTACTCTCAAAGGGAGTAAGCAAACCCATCAACACAGTGGTTCGAAATTGGGTACGGATAATCAGCAAGAAAAACAAAAGCGGCGAGGCCTTCGAAGAACTTCGCCGCTTTCTGAGCGACTCAATAGACGCAATATTAAACTGCCTACAACCGAATGAGTAGTAGACCTCCTTTACAAGATACGAATACGCTTATTTCTTAACATTGTACTCCAGGTTGGTGACATTCTGGATCATCTTGTCGATCCCGTACACTATTTCCTGAGTTGTTAATAGTTTCCTCTGCGCTGTCCATCGCATCATCCGCTTTTTTTCCATGCTTATCAGCCTTTCTCTGCGCCCTTCTCATTTTTTTTAATTGACGCTCCGCTTTACGTAAGTCCCTATTCACTCTTCGATCCTCGTCTCCAGTTAACGCGGCTGCAGTCTGGACTCCCCAAATGACTTGAACAACGGTACCAACCGTGAAAAGGCCTAGCGACAGAGACAGAAACGAACCCGTCAGAATTGTAGCTACAGCAACCGTAACCCGTTTCATCCCTTTACCGTGATTGACATGTATAGATTGATCAGTTTTCATCGGCCCTCCCCTCTAATTTTATAATTATGAATAGTGTATGAATTATGAGTGCTCTCTTTAAGAAGCTGAGTTGACCAAAGTTTCAACTGACATCTAGCCAACCCCGTCCTCATACATTGACGTTAACAGTCGGGAAAATCATTTATCAATCAAAGCCAGCCTCATCGATTCGCCCCAATATACTGATAGCGAGTAGACCGGCAGATTACATGTATGAAAAAAGACCTCTCTGGTCTTTCTTCTAAAGTATTCGTGAATTAAGGGAAATATGTGTCCGCTTGCCGAGGGCATCGCTATTTTCTAGCACTCCCTTCCACTAGACTTGACCGCATCACCCTATTTTGCTAAATAGTAATGATTCCTAAGAGAGAATTAAATGAAAGTTTTGACTGAAACCATTCGACAGCGGTTTAGAGACCGGGGCCTCAAGAGCACGCCTCAGCGTACAGCTATTTACAAAGCGTTAGTGGAAACGACGAGTCATCCCACCGCTGAAGACTTGTACCAACACGTTTCCCAAGACTATCCCATGATTTCGCAAAACACGGTCTATTACACTCTTGGGGTGCTGCAACAGGCTAGATTGATTCGTGAAGTGAATGTGGGGCATGACCGAGCGCGGTATGATGGAAATCTCACTCCCCATCATCATCTGATTTGCAATAGCTGCCAATCGATTGTGGATGTGATGGATGAACGGCTCAATGAACTTTCATTTCCTGATGGCATTCCATCTGGATTTATGATCACAGATTATCAAGTTGAATTTAGGGGATATTGCAAGAGCTGTCGTTCAAAGAAAGCATAATTTATTTCACACTGTTCGTTATTCTAAATACAAGGAGGATTTGACATGGGCAAGAGTTTGGACGGAACCAAAAGTCATCAAAATTTAAAAGATGCGTTTGCTGGTGAGTCACAAGCAAATCGCCGCTACTTATATTTTGCGCGACGTGCTGATATTGAAGGTTACACTGATGTTGGAGGACTCTTCCGCGATACGTCTGAAGCAGAAACCGGACATGCCTTTGGGCATTTGGACTTCTTAAAGGAAGTTGGGGACCCTGCGACTGGCGTGCCCATTGGCAACACCGAAGCCAATCTCAAAGCGGCCATCGAAGGTGAAACCTATGAGTACACGCAAATGTACCCAGGCATGGCCAAGACGGCGCGCGAAGAAGGATTTGATGAACTGGCGGAATGGTTTGAAACCTTGGCGAAGGCCGAAAAGTCTCATGCCAATCGTTTCAC
>JBMYWX010000281.1:0-4165 GCA_049607825.1 Nitrospirales bacterium | reverse complement strand
ATGTTGACGACTCTTGGATTGGATTTCCAATCACTCTTTCCGCTCTCTGTAATTTTAAACTTAGTCCCAAACCAGTTGACTGTTGTTCCAATAAGTTTTTCGGAAGTCACTGGCTTTGTAATACGATCTAAACGATCAGGCAGCTCTCTCAATGATGGCATGACATCGTTTTGGATCCCAGGAACTTGTAACGTATTGTATACACGCCAATAACCCCACATTCCTGCGACATAATGATGTGCAACATGACAATGGAATAAGAAGTCACCAGCTAACCATTGGCACAAACCAGACCCACATTCTGTTTCAAGGTCAAGAGCCTCTGATGGGCCAATACCTTCAACGTCCACTCTATCCGACTTCGTTCTAATCACTGGATATTTCACAGGACCTGTTTGACCAGTATTCCAAACGGGCATTTGTGTGGCCCGAGGGCTACGTTGCCAGCGAATGGATCCTCCATGTGGATGATGAGAATGGAACACTTCAGAACCACCGTGAACAATTCTGAATTTTGCAGGGTCACCTAAGTAGCTTCGTGGAATTGTTGGACTAGCATCACCAAATGTATAGCTGCTATAGGCCATCGATTCATCTTCAAACCCAAAGTACTCATGCTGCACATGCATGTTGTTAATACCAAAAGGTTCACTTCGATAGTTCAATGCACGAGCACCCGGACGATAAGCATCTGTTAAAGGATCACGTTGAGGGAGGAAATCTCCATGTTTATTCACAGGACGGAATGCTTCATCTCCAACCTCGTGATAAATAAGAATAAACTCGCGAAAGTCAGGACCGTTAGGGGTATCAATCATGACCTGCCATCCACTTTTTGCTTCAGTGGCTGGACCTGTCCCAAGTGGCTCTAAGTACTTGGAGCCAGCAGGCTCTACGATAAAGACACCCATCATGCCAAGAACGGTTAATTCTCGATCGTTGCTGTAGCTATGAAACTGCTTGGCACCTTCTTGCGCATCAGGATGGATATACCATTCCATTTCAATTTCAGAAGCGGCTTTGGGACCTGCATCCTCTTCATCCTCATCCTCTTCTGCCTCGCCACCAGCAATGGCATCAGGATTAGTGGTCGTGGCAGGCTGACCCGTTTTGCTCATCACCATGTCTGAGCCATTAATATGCAGACTGACATCTTCTCCAAACTCCAGCTTGTTTCTCAGTATAAACTTGACGCAGTCACCTTGATTGCCTCGGATAACTAAGGGTTGAATATATTGATTCTGAATCCCGTTAATCACTCCACCAGGATTATGATGCCCTTCCTCTTCCCGAGCCTCGGCGTTCTTTGCTTCCTCTTCGCGCACTTTCTCTATATTCTCGGTCAAGACATACATATAACCAGGATAGTAATCTAGCCATTGATTGAGTGTAATCTCAGCATTAATGGCTGAAATGTCATATTTCTTAATAGGAGCGGTCTTGGGGCACAGCCCACCACCACCAGAAACAGGCTCATTACCTGAGTTGGACATGAGAAGACCATTTTCCCTACCAGCCCCATATTGATGCATCATCGACATTGTATTAAACGCACCAGTATTTTGATTCGGGTCAGTCTCTTTCTGCATTTGCTCCATCAATCGTTGATGCTGAAGCTCGACTAACGCGGCTCGCTCAGCTCTTCCTTCCACGGTATTCTCAACAATGGTCTGACCTTTTAATTTCTCAGCCCAACCTGGAGAATCTTGATGAGCCATCCCAGTCTTGTGCATCATGGGAGATGATTTCCCATCTTCAGCATGGACGGAAGTCAGTGGCATGAACACCATGGCAGCGACGAGTACGCCAAGCCATTTGAGCGATGGATTCATTGAAACCTTCTGATAAAACATGGACCGGCCTCCTTACAGGAAAAGAAATTCTAGACTTGTAAATTTACCCCGAAAATCTATTGAATATTTGAATTACCATAATTTGGACGCAGTCTGAGCACCCAAAGATAGAAGCAGCAAAGTTACTTAAAAACTCATGCGAGAGTCAAGTCCAGCAACGACAGTTACGTGGCAACCTTCGACACACTTGGCAATGACAATGAATTTTGGTAAGAAGTAAAATGAGAAAATCGAAATTGTTTCTTACTTTTCAATGGCTTCTGAAAATATGGTCATCAGAAAACAGGTCACGGGGCCAGGTAAGCCACGTCCAATAATACTATTGTTCACCTGGATCACAGGCAACACTTCAATCGTCGTTCCAACTAATAACACCTCATCGGCAGCTGCAAACTCTTCGAGAGAGATAGGCCCCTCTTGGACTTGGTATCCATATTTCTTTGCAAGACCCATGACGCACTGCAAAGTCACTCCAGCCAGCACCTGCTGATTGAGTTCTGACGTTCTCAATATTTGATCCTTCACCATCATCACATTGCTTGATGCCCCTTCTGTCACAAATCCATCCCTCACAAAAATCGCCTCAAACGCTCCAGACTCAGTGGCTTGCTGCTTAGCTAAGACGTTGGGGAGAAGATTCAGACTTTTGATATCACATCTGCCCCAACGAATATCAGGAAAGGTTATGACTCGCACTCCCTTTTCTTGAAGGGTCAAGTCTAATGCGGGCATTTCTCTAATTGTCATTAAAACGGTTGGAACAAGGGAAGAGGGAAATTGGTGATTACGAGCAGCCGTCCCTCGTGTCACCTGAATATACACCTTGCTGTTCTTATATCCACTTTGCTGAATTCCTTCGTGAATAGCCAATTCCCATTCTTGACTATTCATTGGGAGAGGAATCTGAATTTCATTAGCACTACGCTGTAATCGTGCGACATGCTCTTCCAAACTGAAAGGGCATCCTTGATAGGTCCGAATAACCTCATACACGCCATCTCCAAACTGATAGCCTCGGTCTTCAGCTGAAACTCGAACCTGCTCCAATGGCATAAATTGACCATTCAAATAACCAATATTTGGCATATATCCTCTGCCATCCCCTAACTTACACGACGACATTGACCAAAAAGACTCGGCGATCTTCAGCCGTAAACTTCCAGGCCATCCGCTTGCTAAATTCGATTTTCTGCTGGCCTGCCTCCAAGGCTTGAAACTCAAAGGTCCTGCGACCGGAATCAACTGCATTATTACTCACAGTCCGAAGAAATTCATCTTCGACTAACACCAGGACTTTTGGGTCGTACGAGGGAACCCACTGCTCGCCACGAGTGCGATCCTCCCACAAATTCACAGAAAACGCATCCCCCTTGGTGACCTGTAGATTCTTTACTCCACGTTGCCCTGTTATGTTTGTTGCCATGCTATCCAATTGCTGATCCATATGGTTACCTCAATTATCATTTTCAAACCAACTAGGCGTTCTCTCGTCGAGAAAATCGCTATAAAGCCCATACATCACGAGTCTGAAGGCAGACATAGACTTGCTCGCCCTCCACACGCACTTCGTAACATCCAACACCATTACCGCCACCATCCGCACCAAATCCATTACGAATATCAAATTGTAAATCATGCCACGGGCATGTGACTAAATGGCCTTTGACTTTTCCTTTTCCTAGCGGGCCTCCCTGATGTGGACATATATTGTTAATAGCATAAAATTTCCCACGAACCAGGAAGAGTGCCACAGATTTATCTTTTACCTTAATCACTCGCCCCTTGCCTTCCGAGACTTCATCTACCCGAGCAATAGGAATAAACTCCCCTAAATTGTCATCTTTTGTAAAATTCTTAGACTCCACAACTACCCCTAAAATGAAAAAAATTTGATGTCATTAACATTCTACATACGAAGAATAAACTTTAATTCCATATCTAGCTCTATACCAGCCGTTTCCACAAAACCTTCGTTCGCTTCAAGCACATATCGCGCGTCTTTTGGTGGAGGACCATACCAGGGACAAGGATCGGTTGAACATGGAGCCGCGCCCTCCTCAACATAAACGACATGTTTACTTTCATCGATCCAGATAATATCCACTGGAATACGAAATTCTTTAGTCCAGACTTGATGAGGAGCCGACTTATCAAAAATATATAGCATGCCACCATCCGCCGGCAGATATTCTCGAAAAGCAAGACCGAAAAGCAGCTTCTCCGGCGTGTCCGCAACCTCTGCCTTCAGAACCTTACTATTGGGAAAGGAGACGTGGATCACTTTCGTCTGCTCTGGTCTATTAAATAGCAAT
>JBMYWX010000280.1:0-4194 GCA_049607825.1 Nitrospirales bacterium | reverse complement strand
TTCGGCACAGGCTTAATCGGACTCATCGCGTTTCGCGGATTAAAAAAGAAATAAGTTTACAGTAGATTGTCTGCTCTAAACAAAAAGCCGGTCACTCGATAGTGACCGGCTTTTTGTTTACCTGTACAAGGGGAACTTAGCTTCCCCCCATTGCTATCCCCTTACTCTTTCCGTAGAGTGCCTTCCCAAGCTACCACACCTCTTCCACGCAGAGACTAGATATGCATACATCATCCCCTCTTAAATCACTCATATCTCAACTCACCAAAATTCATCATCTTAAAGATGCCTGTGCTGTGCTTTCCTGGGACCAAGAAACCTATATGCCGTCTGGCGGCGGGCCAGCTCGTGCTGAACAGATTGCCACACTCCAAACCTTGGCCCATGACGCCCTCACCTCTTCTGAAACCGAGAAATTGCTTGGTGCCTGGGTGGATCTCTCTACCGGTCAACTCCTGAAACCAGCCCAGACGGAGTTGGAAGAATCAGCTCAGGCTCTCCTAAGAGAAGTCTGGCGTGATTTTGATCATGCCAAGAAACTCCCATCAGCCTTTGTGAACAAATTGGAACGGGAATGTTCCTTGGCCCAACAAGTCTGGATAGAGGCGAGAAAGAAAAATGACTTTGCATTGTTCTTACCAAACCTGCGTACCGTCGTTGCGCTCAAACTTGAAGAAACAGACTATCTAGGCTATGCAGCATCTCCTTACGACGCCTTACTTGATGAATATGAACCTGGGTTCACCATTGCCAAACTGAAACCCTTATTCTCCTCATTACGACCTCGTCTCGTCGCACTCCTTCAACATGTGCTTAATTCCTCAATAAAACCAAACTCCTCGCTGTTGTTTCAATCCTTTGATATCACCAAGCAAGTCGAATTTGGGAAAATGGTGTTGACCAAGATGGGCTATCAATTTGATCGCGGCCGATTAGATCTATCAACCCATCCCTTTACCACCTCGTTTCACCCTCACGACGTACGTGTGACCACCCGGGTCTTCGAGAAAGACTTTCAATCTTGCCTCTTTAGCTGCATCCACGAAGGTGGACATGGCCTGTACGAACAAGGTCTGTTGCCTGAACAGTACGGAACACCGTTAGGAGAAGCTGTTTCGTTGGGCATCCATGAAAGTCAGTCCCGGTTGTGGGAGAATTCCGTCGGGCGGTCACGTTCCTTTTGGGAATATGCCTTCCCTCTGGCCCAAACATTCTTCCCTGATCAACTTCGCGATGTTCACTTTGATGAGTTCTACTTAGCGGTGAATACGGTTCAACCATCCCTGATTCGCGTAGAAGCTGACGAGCTGACTTATAATTTGCACATCATGATTCGCTTTGAAATAGAGCTGGCCCTCATTGAAGGGCAGATTCAAGTTGAGGATCTCCCCTCCATTTGGAAAGAAAAGGTCCAGGAATATCTTGGGATTACCCCTGACTGTGATGCCAATGGCGTGCTTCAAGATGTTCATTGGTCGTTTGGAGCTTTTGGGTATTTCCCGACTTATACCTTAGGCAATCTCTATGCTGCGATGTTGTATGACCAAGCCAAACAAGAACGACCTGATTTAGAAGCGGGTATCGCAACAGGTCAGTTGCTTCCGCTCAAGGAATGGTTGAATCAAAAAGTCCATCGATTTGGTCGGCAGTTCAACCCAGATGAACTTGTCCGCCAAGTCACCGGGCAGACGCCTAGCCCAGAACCATTCTTGACCTACCTCGAAGAAAAGTTCAGTTCTCTCTATGGATTTTCTATTTGAGAACACGGTTCCTTAAAACCCTGCGTCGCGTCATCGCTTCGGCCACTCTTTCTCGCCTCACACATTTCCCCTGATATACCCCAGAAGAACGATTGACGATCTTCATCGAGAACCATAGCCTACCCTTCAACGATGACAATTGATTGAAGGAACTACCCCATTCAAGGGTAGCCTTCTTTTATTCATGTGGAGCCCAATCATTGGCTCTTTTTTTCTTTATTAAGGAGGCTAAAATGCCTGTTATTTCAATAGTGTCGCGTGTCTTCATTCTTTCGGTCTTCTGTGCATCCCTACTCTTCGGAACGACAATGGGGTTTGCCGGACCGATGGCATTAAACCTGAACAATGCCACCGCGGCTCAGCTTGAAGCACTTCCGGGCATTGGACCTGAGTTGGCAGAGCGGATTATGGATTACAAAAAAGAAAATGGGGATTTTAAGAACATTCAGGACTTAGCCAAGGTGAAAGGCATTGGCGAAAAGAAACTCGCCAAACTCAAAGATTCTGTGATGGTCAAGAAAACTACTAAAAAGAGGTAAGACCAATCGTTTACCTCACCACTCTCACTCTAACCCCCTTCAAGTCTTGGAGGGGGTTGTGGGGTGGTAGAGACAATCCACTCACCTCACCGTGTCACACCCCCAAAGCAGTATTGAATTGATTGATTTGAGCACGAGTCAATGTAAACTCACCCGTACATTCGATTCGAGACGGCACAAGCATCACAGTATGGAAGGAAATATCGCGAATCGCAATTTTCTGCTCTAGTTCGTCTGTTGAGCTAATTTCTATCGCTTCCACAGATTCCATCACTTGCCCATTGTCTTGCGGTCCATAGGTGGCCACCACACCCTGAAGAATTTCCATAATTTGTTCATGTACTTCAGACTCCTTGACCACCTGATCGACCATCTCAACGATCGGCTGAGCCTGATCCGACAAACTAAAGTTCTCCAGTCGCTCTTTTTTGCGTAAAAAGAGGAGATCGTTATCGACATCTTTGCTAAATGCACCATACGCATATCGCATAAACTCAAAATGCAATCCCTTGAGTTCTTTTCCCAGCATTTGCAGTTCACTGAGAAACATGAGTTGCTGAAATTTCACATCACTCATGTATCCGTGAGGCTCAGCTAAGTGAAGCAAATACAATAATAATGCTCGGTCAACAGTAATCTGAGAAGGTTTTCGCATGAATATCCTTATCTCTGAGACTAAAGGCCATAATTACCAAGAAAACTTAGAGCCACGGAGTTTAGCGACCCTAAAGTTTGAGGGTCAAGGTCACCGCAGATCTCCCGTCACCTAGATTATTGGTATACTGGGTAACGCGAACTTGACCACGTGGCTGTTTTGAGTTTTAATAGGCCTCTTTTTTGAAAAGGGCGTATGCTATGGCAAAAAACTCAAAAGAACTGCAATTACTCAAGGATCATCTCACCAAGAACAATCTCAAACTGACGCGCCAACGAGAGAATATCCTGAGCAACTTTTTGAAAATGGAACATGTGACAGCTGAGCAAATGTATCGCCTCCTTTCTAAGAAGGACCCCCATATTGGATTAGCCACGGTCTATCGCACCTTGAAACTCTTCTGTGACATGGGGGTTGCTCAAGAACAGCATTTTGGCTCACAAACGCAATTTGACAATGTCGTTCATAAAGGTCATCACGATCACCTCATTTGCACCGCATGTGAGAAAATCATTGAATTTGAAAATTGTCAGATCGAAGATCTCCAAGAAGAGGTGGCGGCTCAAAACGGATTTTCCATTAAAACTCATCGATTGGAACTCTATTGTGATCCGATTCGCCTCTCAGATGGGAATTGTAAAAACTGCAGCCGCCAGCTAACCGCACAAACGCCCTATCAGCTCAACAATGTTCATTAAGAAAGCACTCTAATATGCGTCATCAATCAGCTCCATCAAGGCCTAGTAGTTTCTTCAAGGTTGCTCTGGGTCTCGCGATCCTTGTGATTCTCTTTCCCACTGTTGGCATGGCATCCGACCAACTGATTGTCTACTCAGGTCGTGCTGAACGATTGATTAAACCCGTCCTTGATGCATTTCAAGCCAAGACGGATATTGAGATTCAACTACTGACAGGAAGTAGCACCCAACTCATTAATCGTCTGCAGGCGGAAGGGACACATACGCAAGCCGATGTGTTTCTCACCAACGACGCCGGAACGCTAGAACGAGCTCGAGAACTGCGGCTGCTCAGACCAATCAAGATTGAAGGCATTGATCATATTATTTCCAAAGCGTTTCGCGCTCCGGATAATAGTTGGGTCGGTCTCTCAGGAAGGATTTGGATCATTGTGTACAATACATCTATGATTAAACCCGACCAAATCACCTCTATTTTTGACCTTGCTGATTCCAAGTGGAAAGGCAAGTTAGCCATCCCCACTGCCAGCAGCGAATATCTT
>JBMYWX010000279.1:0-4236 GCA_049607825.1 Nitrospirales bacterium | reverse complement strand
CCATGATGGCGATCCCATAGAAAACTCTCCCGCGGGGATGACAACCATCGAATGCTTGGATACTTGAGAGGCCTGGAGTTGTGCGCCTTGTGCCAAGGCAAAAGGCGCTTGGACGTTAGAGCTCAAGAGTATAAGTGTGAAACATTCAAGAAGGATGAAGAACAGGAAATTTTTAGCGTACATGTTCTTGACAAATGAATATGTGGTCATGAAGCACCTGTTGAAAAGTGTGTATCGATAACGCGTTTCAGAACAGGATGTAAGCAAGCAGAATGCCTGGCATGACATGCGTCTGTTCGAGTCTATAGCGAGGCTTTTTTAGCGCTATAGGAGAGGAAGCCAATGACTGAATAGACGCATTGCAAAATATGTCTGCCCGCATGTTGGCATTTTGCCAATATTTGAGCAGGGCTATTCCTATAAACAGATTGATGGAATTCGAAACATTCATGAAGTGTTGAAGCCGCTTCTTTCTCGTCAACGGATTTCACCTTGTATTCGTAGAGTGTTAGAGGCAGGACATTCACAATTGATGAGCGGAATGTGAACCAGCTGTGTGGTGGCATGAATTTTGGAATGTTGTATTTGCGAAACGGAATTATGAACGGGAAGCTAATTATACAAAGGAGAAAACAGACCATGAAGATCACCACGCTATTGGCTTTATCATCCGTATTGGTTTCTGGACTTGTTGGTCCGGTTAGTGCCCACGAGCATCAGGGCAAGGAACACGTCAAGACATCTGAGCATATACGCGTGGCATCCCTTCCCGAAGGTAAGGGTGCTGAGCATCAAGGAGCCATGGGATCTGGGAAATTGGGTTCGCAGACGGCTTGTGCGTCGGCTCTCTCTCCGAAGGCTCTGGAAATGGCCCTTGAGAACGTATTGAGAAAAAATCCGGATTTAGTCATGAAGGTTCTTGAAGATCAATCGCTGGCATTGGCCGAATTAGTTGATCGTGGTGCAATGATGAAGGTTGCGAAAGAAGAAAATGACCGTCGTCTTGATGAACTGGCCAATCCTAAGGTTGCCAATATCGATATGCAGCGGCCTGTGCGTGGGAATCCCAATGCAGCTATCACGATTGTGGAGTACAGCGACTTTGAATGTCCCTTCTGTGAGGCGGCACATACGACTATCAAAAATGTACTAGAGCAATATGGTGAAACCGTTCGGTTTGTCTATAAACATAACCCTTTATCATTTCATGCCTTGGCTGAGCCTGCAGCCCGATATTTTGAGGCAATTGCTCTTCAAAATTCTCAACTCTCGTGGGAGTTTCATGATCGGGTCTTTGAAAGCCAAAGTGAGTTGGGTGCACAAGGGGAAGAAGGGCTCAAGGCGATTGCCCTTGCCCTTCCGATCGATCACAGCAAGCTTGAGCAGGATTTGGCGAGTCCGGTAGTTGATGAACGTTTGGCACAAGATTTAGAAGAGTCTCAACGCTTTGGCTTTGATGGGACACCAGCCTTCTTGGTCAATGGCGTGTCGCTGATGGGAAATCGACCTCTCGGTGATTTTGAAGATCTCATTGAATTTGCCATGGGTGAAGAATCTGAAGAGGCAAAGATTAAAGTTGCTGAAGCCCATCAAGGGGAAGAATAACGAATACGTGAAGATTCCAAATGATATGAAGAAAGGATATGTCATGAATACAACATCAATGCATCGTCGGTACAGATCGCTACTCACCATAGGGCTCTCTCTTCTTTTTTGTCTTGGAATGATTGTGGGGGCAGAGGCTGCACCGAAATCCAAGTTTCGATATGACACACCCAATGCAAGCCAATGGGTCAACTATTGTCAAAAGAAACATCCCGGCAAAACATTAAAACGCTGTTGTGCACGGCGTCACGGTTCCTGTCAAGCGCGGTGTGCGAAGTCCAAATATCCGAATACCGCTTATAACACAAAGACTCAATGTGTCAGTGATTGTCGCAATACGCGACAGCAATGCGTGGTAAAGGGCAAGGGGGAAGATACCTCCAAGCCAAAACCAAAAATTCCTAGTCTATCGAGAAGGGCCGTTGCTCAATATAGTCTTTGTGGATCCATCAACAATGTCGTGAAACATAACGTGTGCTGTGATGAAAAAGGGTACCCAGCTTGTACGTCTGTGTGCGATGCAAAAGTGCGACATCCGAAAATTCAAGAAAAATGTTACAGCGAATGTGATAAACATCGTCAGGGCTGCTACAAAAAACACAGCAAGCGGGCGTACGCCAAAATGAAAAAACGTACTCCAAATCCTCAGTGGATGAAGAGTTATTGTAGCAAGCGTAAAAATCGGCAAGGAAAATCGCAGGCTCTGTGCTGTCAGAAAATGGAGAGTCAATGTCAATCAGCTTGTGAAGGATATCCTGATACAAAAGAAGCTATTTCCCAATGTCAGGACCGTTGTCGTGATGCCCACGATATCTGTGGGAGTAGAAAATGATTGAACAACAAATCAAGAGCAGCACAGAGAGTCAGTTATTGCGAGTAAGGGGTAGGGTGACACTGAATAGGTGCATGCTCTTTTAACAGATCGAATCACTGTCTAGATAAGGAGGACGTACGATGGAACTCATGCTACTCATACTTGCTGTCGTTATCATATTTCTCCCGCTACTGGTTGCGGGATCGCTGATCAAAAATGATACCCCAAGCTCTGGTGTCATTGGGCAGACCATGCTCCTGGCTATGGTACTTGGCGGGTTGTTTCAAGCGATTAGTGGGGGACATCCTCATATCGGAGTCTCGCTGCTGCTCTTTCCTGTTTATGTGGGTGCTAACTTCGTTGTTTTGATGATTATCTTGGGACTACGAGCAATGGGCGAGCCCACTGGTGAAGCCGTCGCTCCACGCACTGAACGTAACGAATATGAAAAACTGCTTTTTCGGTTTGATGAGCAGTAAGACGGGTTCATTGATGGAGAGGATAAAAGACACGAAGAGCGAATGTTTGCCAACAAGTGGTGAGTATGACAATGAATCAGGCCAATCAAACACATCATCGATTTCGCCAGCTCGCCTATTGTTGTTCTATCCTTGTTGTGGCTGATGAACAGTAGAAATGGGGGAGAGACCAATGGAGCGATTATCAAAATTCTTTTCAGCTATTTTGATGGCTATTCTTATGATGGGACTGATTCTTGGGGATGCCGGAGATGCTGAGGCCCGTAAGAAAGCAAAGTTTCGCTATGACAAACCTGATGCAAGTCTCTGGGTGAATTATTGTCAAAACAAGCATCCCGACAAAACCTTAAAGCGCTGTTGTGCGCGTCGCCAAGGTTCCTGTCAATCTCGATGTAAAAAGTCAGCATACCCCAATACTGCTTATGAAACGAACACGCAATGCCTCAATGACTGCCGTAAGACTCAAGAGCAATGTGTGCACAACGATTCTGTTCTAGAAAAGCCAAAGCCGAAACCCGCTGTGACGAATCTTTCTGAGAGAGCAGTCGAAAAATATCAGCAATGTACAAATGTCAAAGACGTGACCAAACATAATACATGTTGTGCCGAACAAGATGTCCAGTGTGGAGACGTGTGTGATACAGGGAAAAGCTTTCAGGAGGTGGCTAAATGTCGTCATACATGCAACGAACAGCTACCGCTCTGCTACAAGAAGCATTCAAAACGAGTCTATGACAATATTAAGCACAAAGCCCCAAACTTTAAATGGATGAAGGCGTATTGCAGGAAGAAAAAGAATCGTCGAGGAGAGGCGGTGAGTGATTGCTGCATCCAGATGCATGACCGATGCTATTACTCCTGTATGGGATATCCGGATACGAAAGAGGTCATTGATGCTTGTACCGATCGGTGTTCCAAATCTCTGGATATGTGCCAAGGAAAGTAACGAGCCTGTGAACGAGACATATGAGAGAGGATCATTTTCATGAATATTTCATGTCGTATTAGATGTATTGTTTTCTCTATGTGTGTGTTGAGTTGCTTGTCTGTGCCTGTGGCATTGGCAGATCAGACAGAGTCGTCTACCGTGAATCTTGATCAGAGTCTCTATTTCAAGTCACCCAGTGGGGATCCAGTCCACGTTCATGCAGGCCAGTATGTCGTAGAATTAAAAGAAGATTGGTTGCAATTGAGGCCAGTGAGCGGCGAGCGTGTCGATGCGGTTTTGGTTGAGACTCAAGTCCATACGCATGAACAAGATATTTCGAATACGAAAGTCGTCTTGTCATCTAAGGTGAATCCATCTCCTGATATTCAACAACTTATCCTGTATCTGCC
>JBMYWX010000278.1:0-4250 GCA_049607825.1 Nitrospirales bacterium | reverse complement strand
AATGCTATTCGAGCTACAACCGCCTTTGTTATGGAAAACCCCTTCTACTCCAGATGCGGTATTGGGAGGGAGTTGGTTAAAGTCTTGACAGAATATCGTGCTGCTTAATTGGCAGAGTTCCGCAAACGGTGTCCCTGCAGGTGGCGGAGGCAACGTCGAAACCCCGGTTGGGACCACCGTTAATTGGTCTGGAGCACTGGGAGGAATAGTATCAACCGATGGTTCAATTGGTGGAGAGGGAGGCGGAGGTACAGGATTGCCATTCCCGGCACCATGCTTGTATAACCAGATTTCATGATTACTATTGGCGTACATCACCACCCCATAAGTCGAGATCGGTGCGACCCAGCCCTCAACGACATTGTTTGATGTCTTGCTGAATGCTGCGGGTTTTCCATCATTGATAGTCGACCAGCTATTACTGGAGAAACTAAACGAATAGAAATTTCCATCTTGAGCAAGAACTAAAAGGTCCCCAGTTTGTGGATCTAGCGTGATGATCGATCCAGAGTTTCCTCCAGACGGGACTGTAAGGTTCACTGGTGCATCTGGTAATCTTGAAATGGTCCCATTACTTGTCATTTTGCAAAGGGCTCGTGATTTAGTAAAACCTCCTCCCCCTTGGCTCAACCCTCCTCCAAACACAATTTCTTTTCGAGTAGGGCTATATTCAGCAAAATTATGGTAATACCCCGTTTGAACGGAATTGTCGCCAGCAAAACATTCGCGATGCTGTGACAAGACTGACCAACTGTCTGACGATCGGTCATATTCTCGAATAAGGCCAAATGTCCCATCCGCCACATACCAAATTCCGCGTTCAGGGAAATACACGTAGGCATGTGCTATGTCCCCATCATGTGTAAAGGAAGATTTTTGCGTCCATGAATTTGCACTAATGTTGTATTCAAACAGGTCACCCCTTGAATTCGTCAGACGCGTATATCCTAAGATGCGTCCTCCAACGTCTATCGCATTGTGATAATACCCATGGTTGAGACTTCGCGGTGAATCGGGCACCGCTGCGCCAATTGTCCAGGTATTCGTGCTTTCGGTGTAAATGTGCAGCTGAGAATAGTCAAAATGACCGGCACCAAGGAATAAGACTTTTTTGGAGATTGAATCCCAAACTGCATTTCCCAGGAATTGTGTGGTTTTCTGACCATTGCCTCCTGGATATTTGAGATAATTGGACGTATATCCTGATGTATTTAATTTGGCCCATGTGCCTTGAGACATGCCATTTGAGACATCGCTTAATGTGCTTCCGCTACTCGGCTCAGTCCCTAGGCATACGAGCGCTGTCAGCAGTGTGAGGATTGTATTGCACTTTGATTTCTTTATATTCATTGTTTTCCCTCTAAATTCATTTTTTTAGACCGGGATTGCTAATTCTGTAAAATCGTTTTTCATCTTGTCTAAAATATTTCCTCAATGTTCCCATGCCTGGCCTAAGGCATGGGCGTTATGACGACATAGTTTAACATGACATGGTTTCCATCCGTCTCTAAGTCGATGGAAAGTTGTTCATCGCTTACAGTGACCGGGAAATCAGTAATAGTGAGAAACTCGTTTTTTTGAGTTGAAACATTTTGGATGACGTCTTGACCTTCAATTGAGATGTGATGAGGGCCACGTTTAGCTTCCGGATCCCCACTGGCAATGGTGATAAGATAGTCACCGTTTGGAAGATCATGAGCCCATGTGACGAGAGGAGACTTTTTATAACTATAAATGAAGGTATCTAATCGTTGATCACTGTTAATGTTTCGATCTTTCGTGCGATGTGTAATGGCTCTATTCCAACCATAACCACGTTCAGATGAATATAAAGAGCCATCATCTTTTAAGAAGTTCTCTGGGATAGGTGCTCCTGATGGTTGAAAGTTAATCGAAATTGACTGTTTATCTTTTGGTGGCACAGGATTCGATGCCACTGGGGTAATGCTGAGATAATTGAGTATTGTTTTCTTTCCAGATTGTCGTGTGAGCACCACTGTTAAGTTACCATCTGCGACGGTCACAGGGAAGGTTGGAACCGTTATAAACTTGTTGGCTGCTGTTGTGACATTATTGATAGCGGTGATACCTTCAACCTTAACATGATGAGGTCCTTGGGGGTAACTTGGATCACCACTCGCGAGTGAGACCAAGTAATCACCATTAGCCAGATTATATTGCCACGTGGCAGTAGTTCCCTGGTCAAAATGGATAAAAGTATCCAGGGATTGGTCTTTCAATCTGTTGCGGTCTCGAGTCGAAACGCTTGTTGACCAGCCATAGCCTTTGGTGCTGTTAAAGGCAGAGCCATCGTCCTTGAGGAAGCCAGATGGTGTTTGTGCCGAATTGGGTTGAAAATTAATTCTTGTGACAGGCAATGGGGGTACTGGGGGACCTGCCGACTCACTCAAAAAGGTCGCGGTTACAGATTTTGCTGAATCCATAGTGACTTGACATGATCCAGATCCAGAGCAGGCTCCCGTCCATTGAGAAAAGGTTGAGCCAGTTTGTGGGGCAGCTGCAAGAGTCACTGACTGTCCTTGTTCGAATGAAGCGTCACAGCTTGACGTGCATTCAATCTCGGTTGGGTTGCTTGACACTTTGCCATTCCCGACGATCGAGACGGATAAAGTGTTTGTGGTAGTAGATGCTGGCATGCTGACTTCTCCAGACGGATTACTTTCATTTCCGGAATCATCAATTGCTGTGACCGCAAAGTAATGTTTTTTCGTAGGGTCTAGGCCTGATTTGTGATGATGGGCTTTTTCTACTTCATCGGGAGCTCCGTATACTCCGGATTTCGTGCCTTCATATACCCTGTACCCAGCAAGGTCAGACTCTGTATTCTCTTGCCATTCTAGGTCTACGTCAGTGTCTGCAGCAAAGGTAATAAGAGGGGATGAGAATGAGGCGATAAGGCCGATAGACAAAACGGCTGCACAAGGGATATGCCTGGACGTAAGCATGGGGATCCTCCTTCAGGTTGCAACGTGTTAGGCCCCATTCCCCTTGGATCTGCCAACCTGCTTTCCCTTCTTTCGGTAACCGGGCTATCAGACTTATTAGTCTGATCCTTGGCTTTGCGTCCCCACCTCACGATGGGTTTGCCCTTATCGAGAAGGGGCCTTCAAACGTCAGGATTTTAAATGCATATGTACAGGTGCTTATCGGTCAAATCTGGAAACCCTTTAATACCCTCCTTGTGTTCAGCAATTTCATAGCTTTGGCACTACGTAATTATTATTTTTTGACTGTTGTAAAAATATCCCTCCCACTTCCACTGGTATAGGTCTCTCGTCGTGGAGAACTCTACTTTTTCTCTTCTTTCTTCCCCTAGTGAAGAAGTCCATCATAATTGAAACAAAAAAGAAAATTTTAGTGTTAGGTGGCATCTCGGTATACAGGAAATCAGTGTTTGAAAATAAAACAGGCTGTTGCGTCGAGTAAGTGTGGGAATTTCTGTGACTTTTGTTCTTTAGTTAGATGAGCGGATTCCCTCAATTTTAAAAGTGCGATACAGATCCTAAGCAAGGGATTATTGAATGGATAGTGGCTTTCCTAGTCGTTGACTTTTGGCTGCCTACGACTGTTCGAGTTGACTGTTTATCGTACATTTAGAATTTTGAACTCTTTTTATATCGCCTGGGCGATCTAGTTTGCCGGTGTAATCCGGACAAAGTTGAGCATGGTTTTGGTGGAGCTCGTGCGGGTGAGGCGAATGGTCAATTGGCCATCAGTGACGGAGATGGGCTGGTCGGTGATCGTGGCAAATTGATTGATGCTGGTTGTGACGTTATTAATGACGGTGACACCTTCGACTTGCACCTGATGGGGCCCCTGGGCATGACTCGGATCGCCACTGGCCAGAGAGACCAGGTAGGTGCCATTCGCGAGCGCATATTGCCAGGTGACGGTGGTGCCTTGATCAAAGTGAATTAAGGTGTCCAGGGACTGATTGTTGATTTTGTTCCGTTCCCGCGTGTTGACGGCGGTGGACCAGCCATAGCCACGAGCGGCGGTAAAGACGGCGCCGGTATCTTTGAGGAAGCCCGCGGGAGTCGCAGCGGCGGCGGGTTGAAAGTTAATCGCCACGGGGGTGTCACTGGGGGGTGGCGGTGGCGGCCCCGGTGGCGGTGGCGGCGGCGGTGGCGGCCCCGGTGGCGGTGGTGGTGGTGGCGGTGTGCTCGACCCGGTGGGTGTAATCCGGACAAAGTTGAGCATGGTTTTGGTGGAGCTCGTGCGGGTGAGGC
>JBMYWX010000277.1:0-4265 GCA_049607825.1 Nitrospirales bacterium | reverse complement strand
TGATACTACGGATCTCAACCAACTAATAGCACTAAAAGTTCATGGTGTGTTGGTTGACCCAAATACCGACACACAAATTGTCGTACTTAGAGATGAGAAAAACTCTGAGGTATTACCTATATGGGTTGGAACCGCTGAAGGCACATCGATTCGACTCGCGCTAGAAGAGGTTGTTCCGCCTCGACCAATGAGCCATGACCTGATCCATAGCTTTGGTGAACATTTAGGTTTTTTGATCACGCATGTCATCATTACGGAAGTTAAGAATAACACTTATTATGCAACCATCCACATCTCTAAAAATGGATTTGAGAAAACCGTCGACTCTCGCCCTAGTGATGCCATAGCCCTAGCCCTTCGAACAAAGAGCCAGGTCTATGTGACACCTGAAGTATTAGAACGACGTGGAGGAGAAAACTTAGATGCATGGTTGGCAAAATTAGACCCAAAAAGCTTTGGCCAGTCCGAAGCGGAAGCCTAATCAACGTTTGAGTATGTTCGGACAATTACGAAGGAGAATTTCATGCGATCGTTTCAAGCCAAGCCACTGGAAATAGAAAGAAAATGGCATCTCGTAGATGCTGAAGGAAAGACATTAGGTCGCCTCGCCTCCAGAATTGCGATGTTATTGCGTGGGAAACATAAGCCCATATTCACACCAAATGTTGACACAGGTGATCATGTGGTGGTGATCAATACAAGTAAAATTCATCTCACTCGAAATAAATTTAAAGTCAAGACCTACTACCATCACACTGGCTATCCTGGAGGTATTAAAGAAATAACTGCAGAAAAACTTCACGAAAAAAAACCAACGGAGGTTCTCAATAAAGCTATACGGGGCATGTTGCCTAAGTCTCCACTTGGAAAACAAATGGCAAAGAAACTTCGATTGTACCCTGGGGCAGAGCATTCACAACAGGCTCAGAATCCTATCCCTATAGTGTTATAAGAATGAACAGTGCTTGACGACCACCATCACATGCATCTAAACGAGGATTGAACGAATGGTTGAAACAACACAGTACGCAACAGGCAAAAGGAAAAATGCAATCGCCCGAGCATGGATTGAGCCAGGGAACGGGACTATTCAGGTAAATAAACGACCTGCCGACCAATATTTCACCCGTTTAGGGCATCAGAACCAAATCCTCTCACCATTTGAAATTACGGGAACAACAGGTCAATACAATGTGAGAGCAACGCTCTCTGGTGGAGGCGTTTCTGGACAGGCAGGGGCATTACGTCATGCTATTTCTAAAGCACTCTCAATTTTAAGCCCCCCCCTTCGAGATCCTCTTAAGAAAAAGGGCTTATTGACTCGTGACTCAAGAGTTAAGGAGCGAAAAAAATATGGGCAAAAAGGAGCTCGAGCAAAGTTCCAATACTCGAAGCGCTAAGAACTTTTAGTTTTTCAATCGAAAAAGGGAAGGCCTAGAGGCCTTCCCTTTTTTCGTGGTTAAGACTGACAACCTTCAGAATAATAATACCGTCAACCCATGAACTAATAGCTATGATAGTAACCTTCAGTACAGATGCGCGTACATCTCTTTTGAGCAATTTGACAGGGTTGTCTTGATTTTATTTGCGATAACGATAGCTCCTCATTAAAGATTTCGGTCATTACATTGGCTGTAATACCATGGTCATGAAAAAAAGAAATGCTGCCATTCTCGGCGCCAGCGGATACACAGGAGGTGAACTATTTCGCCTTTTACATGGACACCCAGAAATTTCCATAACTGTTGTTGCATCTTCTGAGAAATCCGCGGGACAACCACTCTCTGCAGTATTTCCGCACTTACAGTCTTTTACCTCTCTTACATTAGAGCAGGTAGATCCGTATGATATTGCTCAAAAGGCTGATGTCATCTTTTTAGCTCTTCCTCATACACAAGCTTTACAAGCAGTTGCTTCATTTGTCGAATTAGATAAACTTGTGATTGACCTTAGTGCTGACTATCGAATAAAAGACCCTGCAGTGTATAAGGAATGGTACAATGTTTCGCATCCATTTCCATCACTATTAAAGAATGCGGTCTATGGTCTTCCAGAAATATACCGAAATGCGATTCAACAAGCTCGCTTGATATCAGTACCTGGGTGTTACCCCACGGCAGCTATACTTCAACTAGCTCCCCTCATATCTTCCGGACTTATCGATACATCCAGTATTATTATTGATGCGAAATCTGGAGTCTCAGGAGCTGGTCGAGGAGCTAACCTCGCCTATCATTTCCCAGAAATTCATGAATCAATCTATGCCTATAAAGTCGGCACTCACAGACATCTTCCTGAAATTGAACAGGAGCTGACAAATATTTCACTTCGATCACCCAAGACCACTAGCACATCTGTATCAACACGAAACGCGATTTCATTTACGCCACATCTTGTCCCAATGAATCGTGGAATATTAAGTACGGCCTACGCTACGCTCAATGATTCAACATTGGCAACAAACTGGAATGCCCTATACAAAGATTTTTATAAAAATGAATTATTTATTCGAGTCTTCCAACATCCACATCAGGTAACCCCCAATCATGTACGCGGGTCAAATTATTGTGATCTAAGCTTGTCCTATGACCAACGAACTGGACGGCTCATTTCAGTTGCAGCTCTGGACAATCTTGTGAAGGGTGCAGCAGGGCAAGCCATTCAAGCTATGAATCTGGCCCTAGGCTTCCCTGAAAACCTTGGTCTTGAATCACCAGGCATCTTTCCATAATAGTTCGAAAATCTCATTATTTCATCCATTCAACAGAATTTGTAATATGAAACGAATGAAAGGTGGTGTGACAGCACCTTATGGATTTACGGCATCAGGCATACATGCAGGTGTGAAACCTAGCCCACTGTTAGATATGGCACTTATTATGTCTGAAGTGGAAGGACCAATCGCTGGAGTCTTCACCAAAAATAAAATACCGGCTGCACCAGTCACTCTAGACCGTGAATATCTCAAAAAACATCTTGGCCGTGCCATTCTTATCAATAGTGGCAATGCAAACGCCTGCACAGGAAAACAAGGCTTGCTAGATGCTAAAGAGATGTCCAGACTAGTTGCCAATCACTTCAACGCCACACCAACGAGCGTCTTTGTCGGGTCTACTGGAGTTATAGGTCCTCGACTACCGATGACAGTCATTCGGAAGGGTGTCCCCATTCTTATACAAAGATTGAGGAAGTCTGGGCATCGAGATGCCGCTCGGGCCATCATGACCACTGACACCACTCTCAAAGAAATTGCAATTCAGACGCGGATTGGAAAGCAGCTCGTCACAATTGGAGGTATGGCAAAAGGATCAGGAATGATTCACCCCAATATGGCCACCATGCTTGCCTATATCACAACGGATGCGGTCATCAAGCCATCGACCTTGCAAACAGCTCTTCAATACGCCACTGATTCTTCATTTAATGCCATTTCTGTTGATGGCGAGACGAGTACAAATGACACCGTCCTCTGCCTTGCAAATGGGTTGGCACAAAATACCCTCATTCAAGGTAACTCATTCAACACGGAAAAATTTCAACAGGCCTTGACTGAAGTCTGTCATCACTTGGCTATAAATATTTGTCAAGACGGAGAAGGCACAAACAAGGTTGTTGAAATTTTAGTAGAAGGTTCAAGAACCCAAAAAGACGCGAAACTAATTGCCAATACCGTTGCCACTTCTCCGCTCGTTAAAACGGCCTTATTTGGTGAAGACCCTAATTGGGGCCGCTTCATGGCCGCGATTGGCCGCGCTGGCCCGGTCATTAAACCTCAATCCATTCAAATTTCATTCGATGGAGTCATGATTGTCAAAAATGGACAAGAGCTGAATCCTAGCAAGGAACGGCAGGTACAGAGAATAATGCGAAAAAAAACCTATATGATAAAGATCACAGTGGGGAAAGGAAAAGCTTCGACTAGGGTGTGGACGACAGACTATTCATATGACTATATCAAAATCAATGCGTCCTATCGGTCTTAATTTTCAGATCAAATTGTCATTGCATTGTGATGCTATCGACCCTAATTACCTCGGACAACACAAGTGGCATATATAAGGGGAACCTTCACCGCATGGGTTGAGAAACTCTTTGAACCGATAACATCATGAGCTTCGAACATGCGGTGTAACGCACGTTCACGACACATTTTTATTTTTCGATATTGTGGCGAGAAATTAAGTCATGAAGCGTGGGTCGACTGACTCCTAACATGACAGCGGCTTTCGTAATGTTTCCGTTAGTTTTAGCAAGAGTTTGCTCTA
>JBMYWX010000276.1:0-4299 GCA_049607825.1 Nitrospirales bacterium | reverse complement strand
ACGGATCTATCGTCGTCTTAAAGACTGAAGCGGAAAACGGCTCAGTTGCATCGCCCTTTCGAGTGAGAGCATTTCCAGTGTGTGGATCTATTCCACTTATAGGATGACGGTGTGACCAATCTGCTGGAGAAGGTAAATAGGCATGGATGGCATCCAGTAATAAAGATGAACCAATATTCTTGAGTCCTGATCCACATAAAACTGGAATAAGCTTTCCTTCTAGAATGCCAAAGGTTAATCCTTCCATAATATCTTCAGGTGTCAGGTCTCCAGCAGTTAAATATTTCTCGACAAGTTGATCGTTGGTTTCAGCCACTTTCTCGATGAGTTGTCGTCGTACCTCAGTTATTTGAGTCTCATGCTCTGGAGTGAGAATTTCTTCTTGGACTTTTGAGCTTGTGAGACTTGATACAAGACTCTTCCTCTGAATGAGATCAATGACTCCTGTTAGCTGCTCCTCGCGTCCAAGAGGTTCAGCTAGTGGGACCATAGTCATCCCTAGTGCTGTAGAGCATTCTCCGAGCATAACCGAAAAATCAGTTCGTTCTTTATCAAGGCCAGTGATAAAGAAGAGACACGGCATTCCTCGTTCCTGAACATACTCCCAAGACTTTGCCAATTCACCTTTCAGGCCACTACTCGCATCTATCACGAGCACGACACTATCCACAGCAGCGAGGCAAGATTTCACTTCATGAAAAAAGTCTAGTGTTCCTGGAGTATCGATAAGATTCACCTGTGTTCCTTTCCATTCGAATTGTAGAAGGGAGGAACTAACAGAATGGTGTCGATGAATCTCTTCAAATTCAAAATCTGACAGGGTATTCCCTTTTCGGGTGCTCCCCATAGAGTCGATAGCATTCGCTGTATAGGCGAGTGCTTCACTGAGAAGGGTTTTGCCAGATCCTGGAGAAGCGATGAGTGCGATGTTACGGATGGGTCGGCTCGCATTGATCATAATGAAGCCTCCTGGTGAAGTTTCTACGATTTTAGGGTCCCTTCATCAATGAGTCAATGGATCATTCTCACAAAGATGTCAGAGAACGCAACGCACTGGAGGACGGTGTCAGAGAACGCGACGGGCCATGATGAGGCATGTCATGATCTCGACGAATTTCATGTGGTAAAAAAATTTCAAAATAGTCAGAAAGAGTTCCATAGGCAAAAATTTCCTAGGAATATCTGGATTTTTTATGAATACATCAATTGAGAATCGATAATTTTCTGTTGGCATAGAGGTTGCTGTATACCTTCATTGTTGTATGAATTCTCTTGATATCCGAATCCAAAAAAGAGACGGATAGCCTAAGAGAATATCAAAAAAAATCTCTGAAATACTTCTGTTGAGTGCCGGCAGCTTTCGGCTGTCTGTGATGAGTTTTTGCCAAAAATACACGTATAAATAATTAAGTTTAAAACACTAACAATTAACGATTGAGGTATTGACATGCTTTCCACACTTTCTCCCGCTCATTCAAATCTCATGGATCACCATCAGTCATCCAAATCAGTTCAGCGGGGAAAGAAGAAGTCATTTTCGATACCTGGATATCAGCTTCCTGTTGCTATCGAAGGAAGTGGAGCTTCCTGGGAAGGTTTGACGAAAACAGTGACCCGTTCAAGCCTCAGTATCGTGATAGAAGGGTGCCCATTAGTCGTGAATTCTCAATCGATTGAGCTGCAGGTCGTGTCGCCACAATTCAGTTTTGAGATGTGTGGTCTTATTGAAAAAATCATCCCTCTCGGTGGTGATGTGACAGGCCGATGGTCACGAGTTCAGCTAGACGTGTCGTATGATCCGCTTGACGATTTGAAGTGGCAACGATTCAAAATAGTATTACAGGATGCCACAACTCTCATCTCTTCCTCATACCTTAAAGGAACGTTGGTTCCAATTGACCTAGGAGATTGTTTGTGGAAAATGAAGCCAGAGTCACCTGCCACGCACCTCGTGTCTTCTGATAACTCTCTCTTGCCAGGAGTTGAAAAAATATTTGAGCACATTGCTCAGTCTCCCACTAACCTGAGGGTGGAATTAGAAACTCCAATTGTCAGTGTCCCTGTGGAGTTTCCCAATCAATATGGTCAAATAATTCGTGCGTATTATGACGCTCCAGAAAGCCCCCTTCCTATTGATAGTCCAGTGATCGTGTTATCTCCGGGTTATGGTGAAACTAAACGGGAATACATCACACTCGCCTATTATTTAGCCTCAAATGGTTTTCATGTCCTTCGGTATGATCATACAAATCATGTAGGTGTCAGCGATGGTGAACATGTTCACACGACTCTCTCCTTAATGCGTGGAGATCTTGGAACGGTGATAAAGTATGTGGAAAATCAATGGCCAACAAGTCCTCGAGGCATCATCGCTACGAGTCTAAGCGGAAGGGTCGCGATTAAAGCTGTTGCCAATAATGATGTAAACGTAGATTTTTTATATCTCATTACGCCTATCGTGAATGTGCGTCAAACGCTTCAGGCTGTCCATCAAGAAGATTTGATTGCAACGTATCAAAATCGAAAACAAAAGGGGGTGACCAATGTGTTGGGATTTAATGTTGAGTTGGATCATTGGCTGGCGGACGCTGTTCATGGCGAGTATTCAGATTTGGAGTCAACGTATCGCGACATCTCACGTATTCAAAGCCCTGTAACTATTGTCAGTGCTGAGCATGACGCTTGGGTTCAGATGAGTAACACGAAGACCGTTATTGAAGCGTTTGGTCAATACTTGCAACAATGGATGGTCATTCCACGTGGTCTTCATCGTGTCCTAGAAAGTCCTAAACAAGCCAAGGCGGTGTATCGAGAATTGGTTCGTTTGGCACAGGTGGAATGCGTGATTGAAGTACCGGCTACATTGCAAGAGCCAACACGGAAGGCTATTGGTCGTCAAAACAAAGTCGAACGTGATGCAAGAAAGACCGAAGAACAACCGGTAGAATTGTCAGGTTTTTGGAAAGATTATCTTGATCATTTCCATTACATCGTAAACTTTTCTGATTACCAACAGTTGCTTGATCACATCTCTCGGTTATTGGGACCAGTCAAATCTGGAGAAAAAGTGCTAGATGCCGGGTGCGGCAATGGGAATTTAGGGTCGTTTTTACTTCAAAAGTATCAGGCAAGTACAACGCCTCGGCAGAAACGTGAGGGGGAAAGTTTTGAATATGTAGGAATTGATTTTGTCCCCACAGCCTTGAAGCATGCGAGAGAACGTTATCAGGGTTCGCTTATGTCAACGAAGTCTTGTGATCTTCAAAAGGATGATCATTCCAATAGTACCTATGCCTTTCATTGCGTTGATCTCAATAAGCCTCTTCCATTTAAAGACGGCACATTTGATAAAGTGACTTCTAATCTTGTCCTTGGATATCTTGAGAGTCCAGCTAACACAATACGTGAGTTAATGAGAGTGTTAACTCCAGGGGGGGCTCTTGTATTGACGAATTTAAAACCAAACTCTGATTTGTCTCGTATTTTCAGCAATTTTGTCCAAGAGACTTCCAATGCACAAGAGATAGAAGAAGCAAGGCAATTACTGAACAATTCAGGGAAAATTCGTGAAGCAGAAGGCGAAGGGCTTTTTTGTTTTCCAGATGCAGAGGAACTGAAAGAACTCATTTCTTCGGCGAGTGACGGTGGAGAAACGAGAATTTTTAGTACATTTGCCAATCAAGCATACATTGTCGCTGTGACGAAAGGGGTGGCTCAAGAATATCAGCATCAATATGACAGGACTGACAATACCATGTTGCAAGCAGCGTAATGTCCGAAGAAGTCCGTCAACCAATGATGTGTTTGTGAAACTTCCGTACTTCTCATTCCACAGTTTCGAGAATCTCTATTTCCTTTCTGATCATGCTTCGGTCTTTGACCTCATTTCCTTCCTCGATGTACCCCCTTTCGACCTGCCTTTCTCTATTTGCACAATTATCACAATATGGTAACCTAGAGACACTTTTATTTTCCTGATGTATCAGGATTACTCTTTCTATGCCAAGCGAGTGCATATTTTGTCGTGATGCTTCATTGATTCAGCATTATTTCATATTGTTCTAGTCCTACGTTTTCTCATTCATTCTTCCTCATTTTCCTGGCTTCATATAGGTCATCATGTTGTTCGTATCATGTGGGACAATCTGAGTCCTTCATGACTGTTCTTCAAGACGTTAGTCGGGGTGAATTGAGAGACGAGAATGAATTTCTACGCGTACAGTGGTCTTATCAATGGATTAATCAGTTCCGGGCTGGGACTATTCATATATTCTCGTTCACCTCATAATCCTAAACATC
>JBMYWX010000275.1:0-4308 GCA_049607825.1 Nitrospirales bacterium | reverse complement strand
AACAGCAGGGTTAAGACGACGAGGCCCACACTGTCGAGATACACAAAAAACATCACGACCGCATAGCTGGGATTCGGAAGCATCGAATCGGGCTTGGTCGCAAAGGTAATACCGTATCTAGCGTAATAGGCAGTCAGCGCGAGACAGGGGATAAGGAACAACAACACGATCCACACCGGCCTATAGTGATGCGCCTTTTGTTGAATTTCAGACTCACCATCCAACTCGGTAGGATTGGGATCGATAGGGGACAAGATTTGACGAGAAAATTTCCGTGGCGGGGAAGGGTTACTTGAAAACAAATTCATATTCGCATGAGGTGATTGACTCACCTACAGAAGATAAGAATGACAGATCTTGTATGTTTACGTGATTTCACATGCAACTACATAGACTCCTCTGCTTCACTCTTCATGAACTCTATAACTGGATCCAACGATATCGATGAAAAGATACGTGAAACTTAGGTCGTGCTCGTCGAAATGTAAAATACTCTACCTCAACACCATAACAAACTCGAGGAGCATTTCACATAGAGCCTGCTTGCAGAATAATAGAATACTTGTCGAATTAGGGGATCGGCCTTCTCATTACCCTCAGCTTCGACACATACGTGATGAAAATGAAGGGTTTCTTGCCATTGGTCATTGCAAAGACCAGGACTACGGAGCTGAAGTTGTGCGCTCGACATATTTCATTCGAAGGGTATACAGCATATCTCCAAGTACGGAAGCTTCATCTGACGAAAGATTCCCTTTGGTCTTGGACTCTAACATGGAGAGAATATCTACAATTTCTTTGGCTTGGGGCAGATTGACCGGCATAGAAGGTTGCTGAGGATCCAAAGACTCACCCATGAGCATTAACGCAGATGTGCCAAGCGAAAAAACAAACGAGGAAAACGTGATGGGTGGTCCGGCTTCTTCAGAATCTGGAGATTGGGCAATATCAGGAGCAGAGACAGGGTCTGGAGTCGGATCCGCTTTGGGAGCAGGCGATGGTTCAGCCTCAGTTCGGCCACGTTTATCTCGAACGATAAATCCCTGCTCTTCTTCTTCACTCATCGCAATATCCTCCGTTAATAATCTGACAAAACGGTAACATTAATCTACAGCTTGTCGCAAGAAACTCTCTCATTGCACCAAATAGAGAAACCGGTATAATACATCGGCCCGGACCTTCACAAACATGGCCAGTCTGTAATGATAAATATACATCCACCCAGATTGTTCCAAGGATACGTTAGGAAGACTTTTCACATTCACTCTCGTAGAACATGAGCACCCAACTCTCTCAACTCGTGACCCTCATGGCGCGTCTTCGTGCTCCAGATGGTTGTCCCTGGGATCGTAAGCAAACCCATGAAACCCTCAAGCCCTACCTCTTAGAAGAATCCTACGAAGCTCTTGAGGCCATAGACCGTCAGGATCCCTCTGCGTTAAAAGAGGAACTAGGAGACGTATTATTACAAGTGATCTTCCATGCACAAATTGCTGAAGAGCATTCAGAGTTTACGCTTGAAGATGTCGCGACTCACCTGAGTCAAAAACTTATTCGACGACACCCTCACGTGTTTGAGCCTCATACACAGGGAAAAGTCTCCACGGCCAGTGAGATAGCAAATAACTGGGAAGCCATTAAGCGTCAAGAACGTCAGTCCCAGCGAACCCACCCATCCGTATTAGATGGTATTCCTAAAACGGCCCCGGCCCTTCACCGTGCCTACCAGGCTCAAAAGCGAGCCTCCAAAAACGGATTTGACTGGACCACTGTCACCCCGGTCTTTGAAAAATTACGTGAAGAATGTCAGGAACTCTGCACAGCCACGGCTGATCTTATTGAACAACAATCCAACAATTCGTCCCCTGAGTCTCTCAAAGCTGCACAGGCTCAAGTCGAAGATGAGTTTGGGGATGTGCTATTTTCTTTTGTCAACATGTCAAGATTTCTCAAGGTCAACCCAGAGGAATCACTTCGTCAAGCGACTAATCGCTTCATGACGCGGTTTCGGTACGTCGAACTGAAGGTTGAGGAAAGCGCTCAATCATTCGGCCAATGCTCTGAGACTGACCTCGAGAAATGGTGGGAAGAAGCAAAAACACAAGAACGAACATTCAATGAGAAACAACGCCAGTCATCATAATAACGATCGCGTGCCCAACTTGGTATTCTCACAATGGAACAACAACATAACAAACCAACAGAAGGTAAACGAGTAGGCCTTCATCCTGCCATTGTCTTATTCGGGGTGATCGTGGGACTTTGGCTTTTTATTACGATGATTATCCCCAAGGAAAAAAATACCAAACACCAAGCAGGCATGCCGTCTCAACCCGTTCAGCCACTCCCTGACATGACCTATTCTGAAGATGTTGTCCCTGTATTCTCTACGAGTGCCACCATCCAAGAACTGAATATTATTAATCTAGTCGTTCCACCTGCGACCACCGACAGTCAAATTGGAGCCCTTCTCAACCATCTTAAAATGGCTCGCCAGAATAATACACTTGCTGACCTCATTCCTGCCACCACTCCTGGACATGAACTCGGAAGCTTTGCGATTGCGGACATCTACATTTTTTCAGAATCTCAGCATGGCATTGCTCAAACCACCCGCGTTCTGAGTCGTGGAGCCCATGCGCCCAGCACCATTTATGGTGAAACGATTCCTTACGAAATGGCGATGGAACAAGTACGAGGGCATTACTCTGTCAATCTACACAACCGCACAACACCAGAGACAGGCTCACTTGGGTTTGGTGAAGAAGAGACTGGCGTCTATTCAAAACGATATCAAAAAATTTTTTAGGGTTTCGGGAAATGTGGGCAGATGAGAGAGTGTGCTAAGGTCTGCTAAATTCCTACTTTTGCTTTAATATCTTCTCGAACACGGTCTTTCTGATCATTCATCCATGCCTCAAGTAATGGAGCTAAATGCTTGAGTTCATCAACTAAAAACCCGATCATGACATCACGTCGATCCAAAAATAATCCATCCTGATTTCCCAGCTCAAGCTTTTGCTCTGCAATCTCACGACAAATCATTTGGTTCACCCGTAATTGCTGTCCTACACTTCCACCACTAATTCCTAAAATTTTCACTTTAAAATACTCTAATTCATCCTCAATTGACACTTTGACTCGAACACCTTGTGGTGTAGCCCACTCTGGACGCTGGACAGAATAGTCAAAGGAAAATGCTTGTTCGTGGGGCTCTCGATAGGGTCCCATCACATTGAGAACCGTGTATTCATCTGACTGACTTTCATCACTCATTGTCATATTCCCTGATGTACAGATTTCCGGATCTTCCATTGAATGTGAAATACACTCACCTTTGCTTCACTCTTGAGCTTGCTTTTCCATTGTAGATTCATCATCCAATACGTAAGAATTGTGATATGTCCTGAACAACGTCACGATCGACGCTGGGGAAGAAGTTGGTCGGGGCGAGAGGATTTGAACCTCCGACCCCCGCGTCCCGAACGCGGTGCGCTACCGAACTGCGCTACGCCCCGACATCGAATCTCCTAACAGACGGTCCATACAACCAAGATTACAGCGAGTCAAACGGGATTCCATGTGATTCAGCGACAGCCTGACACGTGACCTTCCCATGTCTAACATTGACCCCTTTGGCAAGGCCCGAATCAGCTTGGAGAGCCGCCTCAACTCCCTGATTCACCAGTCGGACTATAAAAGGTAGCGTCGCGTTGGTCAAGGCCACGGTCGAGGTCCGAGGAACAATACCTGGAATATTGGCCACAGCATAATGCACAACATCATCAACCACATAAACAGGATCAGAATGGGTGGTTGGCCGCGTGGTTTCAGCACAACCGCCCTGATCTACCGCCACATCAACAAACACGGCTCCACGCTTCATACGCTGAACCAATGCACGTGAAATCAGCTGAGGAGCTCGTGCCCCAGGAATCATCACCGCTCCAATCACCAAATCGGCTTTGACTATCTCCTCCTCGAGTATTTGTGATCTTGAGACCAAGGTCGTGACACGTCCTGAATACAGTTCATCAAGGTGCCGCAGTTGATCAACATCAATACTCAAAACTGTCACACGAGCACCCATTCCAACTGCTACTTTTGTGGCAGAGGCACCGACAACCCCTGAACCCACAATCACCACATGCCCAGGGGTCACACCAGGAATCCCCCCAAGCAGAACACCTCGTCCACCTTGATGTCTTTCTAAAAAATGTGCTCCAATTTGAATAGACATGCATCCTGCGATCTCACTCATGGGTCGAAGCATCGAAAGCTCACCAGTAGCCGTTTCGGTGAGTTCAT
>JBMYWX010000274.1:0-4309 GCA_049607825.1 Nitrospirales bacterium | reverse complement strand
CCTGCGGCTTATAGGCATTCATCGTTTCTTCAATGATCTTAGGAATTTCCAAAAAAGATATCGATTTTTCTAAAAATGCTTGAACTGCGATTTCATTAGCAGCGTTTAACGTAGCAGGAAGTCCTTCATCGTGTGCCAATGCGTCGTAAGCCAGTTGGGCACAGGGAAACTTTTTGAAATCTGGTGGGGCAAAGTTCAGCTGGGCAATTTCCCCGAGATTCAGCAATGGCGGATCCAGAGGGACTCGTTTGGGGTAATTGAGGGCATAGGAAATTGGTGTTCGCATATCAGGGAGGCCGAGTTGAGCCATAACTGATCCATCACGATATTCTACCAAAGAATGAATAATACTTTCTCGGTGGATCACGATGTTTATTTGAGCCGGAGGAATATCAAATAGCCAGCGGGCTTCAATCACTTCGAGACCTTTATTCATCAAAGTGGCTGAATCTATAGTGATTTTTGCGCCCATTTTCCAGTTAGGGTGTTTGAGGGCTTGCTCAATGCTAACATCTTGAATTTTTTCCAAAGGCCAGTCCCAAAACGGTCCGCCGGAGGCAGTAATGACAATGCGACGAACATCTTCGCGTCGATGGCCTTCTAATGATTGAAAGATCGCACTATGTTCACTATCGATTGGAAAAATTCTGGTTCCTTGTTTGTGTGCTTCTTCCTGCATGAGATGCCCAACCATTACCATGGGTTCTTTATTGGCAAGGGCAACATTCCGGCCTGCTCGCAGAGCTGCCATGGTGGGAATGAGGCCGGCACCTCCTACAATGGCCGAGATCACCAAGTCACTAGTAACATCTCTAGCAACGGCGCAGAGCCCTTCTTCTCCACTTAAGATCTCTACTGGCAGTCCTTTTAGGCGAGACCGCAGATTCGTCGCAGCAGCCTCAGATGAAAGTGCTACCACTTGAGGTTGGAATGTTCGAATTTGTTCCTCAAGTTTTTCATCATTTTGACCAGCAGTCAGACCCACAACGGAAAATTGGTCGGGGAACCTTGAAACAATGTCTAAGGTGCTAGCGCCAATTGAACCCGTTGAACCAAGGATCACAATGTTTTTCATGATGAAACCCTTCTCTATCCCTATTGCCTAGAGGTGACTTGGACCGTTGAGCAAGAAGACATAGTAATAAAAGGCTGGTGCCGTCAACAGCAAGCTGTCAATTCTATCAAGCACGCCTCCATGTCCAGGGATTAACGAGCCAGAATCTTTGATTCCAGCATTGCGTTTAAATGCTGATTCGGCGAGATCTCCCAATAATCCCACACATGCGAGGAGAATGCCAATGATGATGCAGTGATAAATAGGCAAAAAAGGAAGAAACCAATAGTGGCAAATTACGGCAAGTATTATAGACAAGAAAACACCAGCAGCAAAACCTTCAACTGTTTTCTTTGGGCTTAATCGAGGTGCAATAGGCCGTCGTCCCATTGATGCTCCAATATAGTAGCCTCCAATATCAGCAGCCCAGGTGACAACGATCACAAAGAAAATAAAGAGGTCGCCTGATTCGAGTTTTCGAATGAGGAGGAGGTGTCCAAGGCACAGGCCGATGTAGCAAATACCAAAAAGAACGGCCATTGGTCGAGGGAGAAGATTCTTAATCTGCTCGGGGACGAACATAAAAAGTAAGAGAAGTGCCAACACGACAACCGTTAACACGATAGTGGGAAGGATGAGTTCTGCCCATTGCAGCGCAGCCAAGAGAAACCACATCGCCCCGATCCAAAACGCTAAAGATCTGGATGATAGAGAGTCGGGGAGTGTGACTTTTGTGAATTCAACAAAGGCTAAACTTGCCACTATACCAATGAGAAGAAAAAAAGCTATGGGAGGGAGGTAACGTACTGCGAGATAGAAGAGTGGCGTAAAGATCAATGCAGGGTAGACTCGTTCCAACGTGAACCGGTGAGGCTTTTTCGGAATTTCTTGGCTTCCCCCGAAGGGGGGGAGACCAGAGTGATGCAGGTCGTTACTCACAACCCACTTTGGGGAGAGGCGACTTGTGACACACGTCCAAAACGTCGTTCACGGCTTTGGTAGTCGAGCAGTGCGGTTAGTGTTTCCTGGCGTCGAAAGTCTGGCCAAAGTGTTTTTGTAAAATAAAGTTCTGTGTAGGCAATTTGCCATGGAAGAAAATTGCTAATCCGAGTTTCGCCGCTCGTTCTAATTAATAGATCGGGGTCAGGAAGTTCATGTGTGGTCAAATATTGTTCAAAAAGGTTTTCGTTAATGTGATCTTCTTGGACGGACCCAAGTTTGACGTCTTTAACAAGAGCTTTAACCGCATCAATAATTTCTGCACGACCTCCATAGCTTAAAGCCACTGTCAGTACTCGATTGGTAAAATGGCGAGTTTCCTCTGCAACTTCCTGCACTAAGCTCTGTACGAAATGAGGTAGTTTTTCTAATCGTCCAATTGGGAGAAAACGAATCTTCTGTTCCTGAAAAACCTGTCGCTCTTTGGTGAGGTACTCATCTAGCAGCCTCATAAGCATTGAAACTTCGACTGCAGGGCGATTCCAATTTTCATGAGAAAACGCATAAATAGTGAGATGTGGGATCCCTATTTCCTGGCAAATGTCCAGTACCTCTCGCAACGCGGCCAGTCCTTGTCGATGGCCTTCGATTCTGGGGAGTCCACGGAGCGCGGCCCAGCGTCCATTGCCATCCATGATAATTGCGACATGACGAGGGAGAAGGTGGGAGTCCAATTGAGCCAATTGCTCAGCTTCGGCGAGTTGACCAGGGGACACAACTTGATAGTTGCTCATGAATACGATCAGTTGACCAGAACGTGGAGGCTTTTATGCCAGGAAAGCGGCAGAAGTACAGTACAAAACTCAGTCTAATGAGGAATTTGAAGTTTGTCAAATGTTCATGAGTAAGAATCAGAGATAATTATGGTGAATGGTTATGCCTACACGTAGGGCCTGATAAAGATGAATCAAAATTGCGCCATGAAAATAGGATCAGCTATACTCTGCTTTCTTTTTATCCCGTCAATTATGACTGAGGACATCGCATGGAAGAACCAACAGTCCCGAGTCTTGCCCATTTTTCTTTAGAGCAACAGCAAATTCAACAGGCGCTTGGTCGAGTCAAGACTCGTGATATTGACTATGCCGACATCTACTTTCAGTCCAATGTGTCTGAGTCCGTTTCAATGGAAGAAGGGATCGTTAAGCGAGCAGTCAAGCATATTGAGCAAGGAGCTGGGGTCCGAGCAACAGCAGGTGAGAAAACGGGATTTGCCTATTCAGATGATTTGTCGCAACAAGATTTAGAGATTGCCGCGGATACCGCACGATATATCGCAAATTCCCCTAGAGGTGAGACCCCCCTAGCGGTGACTCATCGATCAGTGCCTAGCCAAAATCTTTATCCTCTCCAGCAGCCGGTGAGTGAAATTGCAACAAAAGAACGTGTTGAATTACTAAACCTTATTAATGCTGAAGCGAGAGAGTATGATCCACGTATTGCCAAGGTCATGGCTTCTTTTACCACTGAGCAGAAAGTCGTCATGGTAGCTAATTCAGATGGGCAATTGGTTGGGGATATTCAGCCGCTTTCTCGTTTGCAAGTGACCTGTATTGCTGAAGATGGGAGTAATCATCAAGTTGGGTCTTTTGGGGGAGGGGGACGAGTTGGATTTTCTTATTATCATGAAGGAGACCGCGCTCAGCATTATGCGCGTGAGGCCGCTCGGCAGGCGATCCTAAATCTACAGGCCGTTGATGTCCCGGCGGGTATCATGCCAGTTGTCTTAGGCGGTGGATGGCCAGGCATCTTGTTGCATGAGGCGATCGGCCATGGCTTGGAAGCTGACTTCAACCGTCGAAAGACCTCAGCGTTTAGTGATCTGATTGGACAACGTGTGGCCTCAGAGGGATGTACGATTGTGGACGATGGCACACTGCCATTTCGTCGAGGGTCTCTCAATATGGATGACGAAGGGACACCGACGTCACGGACGACTCTTATTGAAAAAGGTATTCTCCGCGGATATATCACCGATAAGTTAAATGCAAAATTATTAGGTATTCCTTTAACGGGTAATGGAAGACGAGAAGACTTTAGGAGTATAGTTCTGCCGCGCATGACCAATACCTTTATGCTAGCAGGGCAAGAAGAACCTGAGGATATAATCCGTTCCGTGAAAAATGGTCTGTATGCTGTGTCGTTTGGCGGAGGGCAAGTGGATATCACAAATGGAAAGTTTGTTTTTTCTGCCAGTGAGGCTTATGTAATTGAAAAAGGTAAACTGGGTAAACCGGTCAAAGGGGCAATGCTCAT
>JBMYWX010000273.1:0-4310 GCA_049607825.1 Nitrospirales bacterium | reverse complement strand
GGGGAATTAGTCGACCCCACTATCCTACGAAACAGAATGAGAGACTCAAACGCGAGCCTCGAACTCGGAAGCCAACCTAAGAGTCATTTCTCAAGATCCAAGAAGCCGGTCCATTCTCATAATTTAATGATGCGAATACTGGAAACGTGGTCCGCTGCGATTCTTAAAAATGATCGACAAATCGGTAAGGGAACGACTTAGTTCAACACTCACACAAAAGGAGTCATAACCATGACAAAATTACCAACAACAATCACAAGCACTCTATTAGCCAGCACATTACTTCTCAGTCCTCTCAGTCACTCCATTGCTGGGGATCACGACGACATGGCACTCATCCCTCAGGGAGAATTCACCATGGGCAGCAATGAACATGGCGATGAGATCCCTCACCAGGTTGTGTTGAATGCGTATTACATGGACAAATTTGAGGTGTCGAACAAAGACTACGGAGAATTTCTGAAGGAAACCGGCCATACAGCACCCGCGTATTGGGATGATCCCAGATTAAACGGCAAGGAGCAACCAGTCGTTGGCGTGAATTGGTATGACGCGAGCAAGTTCTGCGAGTGGAAAGGGAAGCGCCTCCCGACTGAAGCCGAATGGGAACGTGCAGCTAAAGGCCCTCAAGGTAGTCACTATCCCTGGGGTCACAAACTCACGACAGACAAGACTAACTATGGCCAAAATGTAGGGAAAACCTCACCTGTGGATTCTTATCCGCAAGGCGCCACTGATAATGGAATCTATCACATGGCAGGAAATGTTTTCGAATGGGTGGCTGACTGGTATGACCCCAAATATTATTCTGTTAGTCCAGCCATGAACCCCCAAGGCCCAGCAATTGGAGTTGATTTTGCGAATCAGGGTGCCGTCAAAGTACTGAAAGGCGGTTCTTGGCTTGCACCGGCCAGTTCATTACATACCAGTCATCGCTTTTGGAACCAACCAGAGAATAATTCTTACGGGGTGGGGCTAGGATTTCGATGCGCAAAGGCTGGATCTTCAGACACTCGCTACGATGTGCAATATGATTATATGCATGCCCTCATCAGCATGGGCAAGGAAGAATGGAAGGACGCGCTCCAATCAATCGATAAAGCCCTAAAACATGACTCCGATAATGTCGAATACCAGCAAACTCGAGCGATCATTATGAAGCAATTGAAGATGTAGAAATTGCCTACACTTAAGGTCTAAAAATTCATTTTACCTTGAGCGTACACAATGCACGTAATCGCCAGAGGAGAAAGTTATGAACTCTGTACTCACGACACAATCTCTCGATAACCACATCACAAAGACTCTCCTGAGAGTCTTAAGTAGAACAGCACTAGCCGCGGTGACTCTGATCGCCATGCCTACAGGTTCGGGCGCTACCACAAATTCAGATGTTGCTAAAGACATGGCCTACGTACCATTCTCAATGTCTGTTATCGGAATCGACAAGAAGTCAGAGGGCGATACCCATCAGAAGTTAGAAAACCCTACACTCTACAAGCAAAGAATGAGTATGCCCTGGTCTCGAGATGCATTCCACGATGAAGGTCCATCCCATTGGGTGGTCATCGATGCTTACATGATCGATAAGTTTGAAGTATCAAACAAGAAATTTGAAAATTTCATGAAGGCAACTGGACACCCAGCGCCTGCGTATTGGGACGATCCACGACTGAACAAACCAGAGCAGCCAGTCGTTGGCGTCAATTATTCAGATGCAACAACTTACTGCAAGTGGGAAGGTAAACGTTTGCCTACGGAAGCTGAATGGGAGACCGCAGCTAGAGGACCGGAAGGTTATAGATATCCGTGGGGGAATACACTTGATGCATCGAAAGCCAATTACGGTAAACGTCATCGTGCCACCATGCCCGTAGATTCCCTACCCGATGGAGTCAGCTCTTATGGTCTACACCACATGGCAGGGAACGTATTCGAATGGGTTCAAGACTGGTATGACCCTAAGTTCTATAAAAAGCTACCGCATCCGGTGAACACAAATGGTCCGTCAAAACCCATTTGGCTTGGAGGTACAGGCACCTACGTGGATCGTCTGACCACGGGCGCTAAGCGGGTGATACGTGGAGGATCTTGGATCGCTGCAGAAGCCAGTATCACCACCACACACCGTTTTTGGAACAATCCGATGAATAATAGCTATGGCGTAGGACTTGGATTTCGATGTGCCAAGTCAGCATCTCAAAAAGTCGTAGATCAGGTGCGTTCACTGACAATTGCTGCCATGAAGCATATGGGGGAAGAACAATACATGAAAGCAAAGCGAGACATCGAGAAAGCTCTCAAGATAGATCCGACTAATCAAGAGCTGATTCAGATGATGAGTCTTCTCTAGTTCAGGACCGTGAATGAACTGTCCATTTTTTCAAACATCATTGTGAAGCCAGAGGCCTTAACATGAAAATCCATGACCATCAACGACTCGCGCTTGTCCTGTTCAGTAATTTGCTCTTGTGGTTACTTACCATAAGCGTCATCTGTTGGGGGGCAGGCCACGCGTTCGCCGTAGATGAAATCTCCAGAATCTCAGACTCCACAAAACGTGTTCATCTTTCTGCAGAAGCGGTGGAAAATGCCTGGGAAGAATTTCATAGCTCCGCCATAGGAGGGACTCTGGCTTCTCCGATGATTCAAACTCAAATTGAGCAACAATTACACCAGGCTAGAGGTCTGCTCATGAAAGCCCGGAAGGCCAAACGAAGAGGTGATTATAGCTCCGTGCTCAGCATCACTGACCAAGTGATTTATCTAGCCAAAACTATTGTTGCATCGAGTCGGGAGAAAAAACCATGAAAACATGGATAAAGACATGCCTGTTCATAGGGGCGGTGGTGTCGCTACCACCAGGTCTGTCCCACAGTGCAGATCCTCTGTTGGAAAAAGACCCTGTGGCAATGATTACGATCCCAGCTGGACTATTTATCAGAGGAAGCACAGCCACTCAAGGCCGAGAGGACGAACGGCCACGAAAAAAAATATATTTAAAAACATTCGCCATGGACAAATACGAAGTCTCAAATGGTCAATATCAAAAATTCGTCGAAGAAACACTCCATAAACCGCCATTTAATGTCTACGGTGATGGGAATGTATTCAGCGTGACGGGCATAAGGAATCGCCCAGTCGTACAAGTCACATGGCATGACGCAGTAGACTATTGCTTTTGGGCGGGTAAGCGTCTTCCGACAGAGGCAGAATGGGAAAAAGCTGCTAGGGGCAAAGATGGGAGAGCGTATCCGTGGGGCAACTCAAAAGATGATGGAAAGTTAGCGAACTTCGATGGCGAGTGGCGAGGAAAAGAGACTCTCATGGATGTCATGACACAACCCGAGGGCATATCTCCTTATGGACTCCATCACATGGCTGGAAATGTCAGAGAATGGGTTGAAGATTGGTACACCCCTGATTTTTACACACTGTCTCCCGATCGCAACCCCCGAGGTCCAGACTCAGGGATACTCAAGGTGATTCGTGGGGGATCATGGCGAAGTTTTCTCCCGGATCTTCGCGTTGCCTCTCGGGGTAAAGGAGGATTCGCCTTGAAGACCCATGGAATTGGGTTCCGATGTGCCCGAGACATCAAAGTCAGTCAAAAAACCAAAAATAGCATCTCAAATCAAAAATAGAATCTTGTGTTCTGTCCGGTAAGAGGAGGGGGCGCCATGAGAAGCCGATTGAATATTTCAGTAACAACCCTAAGCGTCATCATGAGCCTGACATTCATCAACAGCGCTCTCCCTCAGAAAGCTACCGAACAATCCGCATTTGGTCTTAAGCCTCAATTGGTCGCTGACTTCATCTTTTCTGTGATTGAAGCAGACCGAACCTTGTATGCAAGACAGGTCGTGCAACGCATGCAAAATTCGCGCACTATTATTGCCTCCGAAACCTGGATGCACAGAAATGCTTTGCCTCTTCCCTCTCAGATGCTCACGATGGCCGGAAAGAGAGTGGAAGCAAACGGACTTGGACTCACCTACCGTTTAGCCAGCCTATCTCCCATCTACGAAAAAAATAGACCGACCACTGATTTTGAACGAAGAGGCTTAGAGGCCATTCGACAACACCCTGAGAAACCCTACACTGGGATTGTCATGAAAGATCAAAAGCCTTATTTCCAAGCTATATACTCTGACCGAGCAGTAACGAAGGCTTGCGTGAACTGCCATAACGCCCATGTGCTGAGTCCCAAACGCGATTACCAGCTTCATGACGTGATGGGTGGGGTGATTATTTCATTTCCACTTAAATGAGGACATTTTGCAAACTCGCGTGAGACGACTTTGACAAGA
>JBMYWX010000272.1:0-4318 GCA_049607825.1 Nitrospirales bacterium | reverse complement strand
TCGGCTTCGAATGCAGAACTTGAACATGAACGGAACATCTCACGGAGCTGGCAAGCCTTTGGCACCGCATTGATTCCCTTGTTACCGGTATTTGTGGGGCAGATGAAATCCGTGATTAAAGAAACCGAAGAGGCCTGTTCTGGCTTGATTCAACGATTTCAAACAATTTCTAGTCGTGCGAAGGAGCAAGCGTTTGAGACTGAAACGATGCTTTCTATGGGAGAGTCTACAGATTCATCTGAAGAGGATACCTCAGTGAATGGGATTTTGAGAGAGACAAAGTCTACGATGGATATGTTCGTTGGACAAGTGACGACAACCTCAGAAATAACGATGCGTACCGTATCTGTCATGGAAAAAGCTGTCGGAACGTCATCTCGTATTGCCAACGTGGTGGAAGAGGTGGAATTCATTGCTGATCAGACTCGGTTATTAGCGCTCAATGCGGCCATCGAAGCGGCTCGTGCAGGAGAACATGGACGTGGGTTTGCCGTCGTAGCCGATGAAGTCACGAAATTGGCAAATCGGTCTGGTCAAGCAGCAGAACAAATTCGTACCTTAGCGACAGAGGTGAAAGCCTCAACAGAGTCGGCGATGAGTGAACTATCATCGTTGGCGTCCATTGATCTTAGTGACACTTTGAATGCACAACAACGGATTATGAGCATGACCGAAGTGATGGCAGCAAAGAATGAAGCACTCCACGAAAATATGTCGCAAAATTCTGATCGTGCGAAAGAACTTGGAAGCGATATTTCTCAAATCGTGATGTCCATGCAGTTTCATGACATCACCCGACAAAAGCTTGAACATGTCTATGAACCACTAGAAGTAATCTACGAACCGCTGAAAGCATTGCAAGGTCATCAACAACAGGAATTCCCCGCTGACGTATTGGAGGAACTCAAAAAACTTGAAGGCTCGTATACGATGGAGTCCGAGCGAGCCATGATGAAGGCGGCGCAGGAGGGAGTAGATACAGTGGTCGTAGGAACTGCTTCGGAATCAAGCGAAGATGATATCACCTTATTTTAAGAACAGTAAGTCGTAAATAGTGAAAAGTAAAAATTTGAGTCAAGAAAATTTTGTAAGGAAAAATCAGCTTTGCGACAGTGTTGCGACTTTTCACTCCTTACTTTTTACTTCTAACTAGAGGATCGAACAATGGGTAAAACAGTCTTAGTAGTAGATGATTCAGTATCAATGCGGCAAATGGTGACGTTTACACTCAAGGGTGCGGGTTTTGAAGTCGTCGAGGCTGGGGATGGAAAAGAAGCAGTCGATAAACTCAACGGTGGAGCCAAACCCAATCTTGTCATTACCGATTTGAATATGCCCAATATGGATGGGATTTCTCTCATAAAAGCCATTCGAGGGATGCCTGCGCACAAGTTTACGCCAGTGTTGATGTTGACGACTGAGTCCTCAGGTGACAAGAAAAAAGAAGGACAAAGTGCCGGAGCCACAGGGTGGATCGTGAAACCGTTCAATCCTGATCAAATGTTAGCCACCATTGGAAAAGTGCTACCAGCGTAGGACGAATGACGTGAGACGTAAGGCGTGGGAGAGAGAACGTGTCAGTGTGCCTTCTGAATTTATGAGCGTAAACATGACGATCAGATGGACAAACCGCATAAAAAACTTGATCTTTGGCAATGTGCGATAGAGGTAACAATGATGGTGTATCAATACACTGAATCATTTCCTGAGAAAGAAACTTATGGGCTAAGTAGTCAAATGCGGAGAGCTGCGGTAAGTGTTTCGAGCAATATAGCAGAAGGTGCGGCACGACAAACTCGTAAAGAATTCATTCAGTATTTGTATATAGCGCAAGGCTCATTAAGCGAATTGGATACGCAACTAGAAATAGTAAAGCGTTTGCGATATGTGAACGACCCTGCTTGGAGCAATCTTGATGAAAATATTGAACGAGTCGATCGGATGATTAGTGGGTTGATTAGATTTCAGCGATCCCCGCATGCCCCACACCTCACGTCTCACGTCTCACGCCTCACGTCTTCTAACCCCGGGGGTACTCATGGCAGTTGATCTTTCCCATTTTCAAGATTCATTTTTTGAAGAGTCGGCCGAGCATGTGGAAACCATGGAGACGGGTCTGTTGGACCTCGAGCAGCGACCCACTGACCTCGACTTGCTCAATCGAATCTTCCGCGCAGCTCACTCGATCAAGGGCAACGCCGGTATGTTTAATTTTACGGCTATTGGTGGCTTGACGCATAAGATGGAAAACATCTTGGATAAGTTACGAAATAGTCAAATGGTAGTGACGAAAGACATTATCGATTTGCTCCTCCAGGCTTTAGACGGATTGAAAAGTCTCTTAGACGCAGCTCGGAGCACACAAGAAATAGATGTTGCTCCCATTGCGGCACTTGAAGCTAGGTTGGTGGCGTGTTTTGAAGGAGACGGAGCAACTGATACCCCAGCTCCGAATCCTCAGGCTACTTCTGACACGAGCGTAAGCCACGGCCCTCGTTATCTGACGATTGACTGGAAACCCTTTCCTGAGCTCTTTCAACGAGGCCTGGATCCTGCACAAATATTTCGAGAATTGGAAAGTCTCGGATCTATCGAGTCACTGATCGTCCAGATAAATGCCTTGCCCACATTAGCCGAGATGGATGCAGAGCAATGCTACCTCTCCTGGACAATCACATTAGTGACTGACCATCCTGATGCAGAGGTCGATACGGTGTTTGACTTTGTCCGAGACGGGAGCGACTTGACGATGACTGTATCCGGAGAAAAAGCCAACGACGGATACAAGCCGCTCGGAGAAATACTCGTCGAACAGGGTTCAAGCTCACCAGAACAAATTGAATCAGCATTGGCGAAACAAAAACCATTAGGGCAGATTCTTGTCGATGAGAACGCCGCGACACCTCAACAGGTGAATCAGGCATTGAATACTCAACAGCAGTTGAAAAAGCCTGAAGGCGCGTCCATTCGAGTTGATACTGAAAAAATCGATAAATTAATTAATCTAGTCGGAGAGTTGGTGATTACACAATCAATGATTACTGACCTGGGTGAAAAATTTACCATGAGTCAACTTCCCGTACTTCAAGAACGGATTATTCAATTAGAACGGAACACGCGGGAGTTACAGGAGAGAGTGATGTCGGTTCGCATGGTACCGATCGGAGCCACCGCATTCAACCGATTCCCACGACTCATTAGAGATCTTGCAGGCAAGAGCGGCAAACAAATTCAATTAGTGATGTCTGGAGAAGATACAGAATTGGATAAGACGTTGATCGAAGCCATCGGAGATCCCTTGACTCATTTGGTGCGAAATTCTGCCGATCATGGTCTTGAACCACCAGAGGAGCGTCTGGCCGCAGGTAAGCCCGCATTGGGAACCGTACGTCTCAATGCCTTTCATGATGGTGGGAGCATTTGTATTTCAGTTGAAGATGATGGGAGAGGGTTGAGCAGAGAAAAGATTCTCAAGAAGGCCATTGAAAAAGGATTGATTACAGAGGGTCAACAGCTGACTGACGAAGAAGTGTGGCTCTTGATTTTTAAACCAGGATTTTCCACAGCTGAAAAAATTACGGATATTTCCGGTCGTGGCGTTGGGATGGACGTCGTCAAACGTAATATCGAGGCTTTGGGTGGAAGTGTCGGAATTCAGTCAACCGAGGGTAAGGGCTCCAAGTTGACGCTTAAGCTGCCACTCACGCTGGCCATCATTGATGGGATGACCGTCCGTGTCGCGAAAGAAAACTATATCATCCCTCTCATTTCAGTCACAGAGTCTATCCGTCCGAAACCAGCAGACCTTCAAACCGTGGTCGGCAAAGGCGAAGTTTTTAATCTTCGAGGAGAGTGGGTCCCAATGGTCCGACTCTATGATGTGTTTGGAGTTCAACCTGAATTTACCGATCCGGCCGAAGCATTACTCGTGATTGTGGAAGCAGAAGGAAAGAGAGTGGCGCTCTTTGTTGACGAACTCACAGGGCAACAGCAAGTAGTTATTAAGAGTCTTGAGCAAAACTATCGGAAGATCGAGGGAATTGCTGGGGCCACGATTTTAGGCGATGGCCAGGTCGCCTTAATATTGGACATTGCCGGTCTCGTGAAACTTTCGAGAATCGCACAAGTGGCAGCAGCATGAAAAGCGTGAAACGACAAACGATAGACGAAAATCAGAGCCGAATACACAGGAACCAATAGATAAGAGTCTTGATACAGATAGAGGAGAAGGTAAATGAACAAGGTCTTCGTCTATCGTCTCACGTCCCTAAAAGGAGGAATTCATGTCCACAGCAACGGTAGAAGAGACTGCAGGCAA
>JBMYWX010000271.1:0-4374 GCA_049607825.1 Nitrospirales bacterium | reverse complement strand
AACGGGAGAAGAATCTTGAAAATAGGCTAGAGATATTTTTCGAGAAGGATTATAGATAGACGTACACGACTATAGTTCTTGAAAATTTCCTTCCTACCAAAGGGGCAAGATAAGAAAATTGTATGGAAAAGTCGTCGTCCCTTTTTGTTATTACTATCCTAGAATTATACATGACTCATTAATAAAGAGCCGTTGTACTTATCAAGCTTCTTCATTCAGTCATAAAGGCATTGATCATTTTTTTCCTTAACCTCCAAACGGCCAAACAAACCAAACCAGTGCTAAATAGCAGTATAGTTGATGGCTCAGGAACGGGTTCGTTTAATCGTGCTAACCAGGCTTCCGTGTTACCACTTGGATTGATTCCATAGCCTACGATTGTCTGACCATCAGCCGAAATACCTGTCGCTTCACTCAATTGCCAACCAGCGAGACGTGGGTCTGCATCTAACAGATCTTGAAAGCGCAACATGGTCTGGCTAGCAGTACTCCACAAAAAGGCCTCAGAACCATTGGCAGAATGACTAGATCCAACCACAATAGACCCATCGTTGGACACGTCATTGGCCTTACTAAAAAAACTCCCACCAGGGAGATCCCCGAGGCCCACCATTCCACCGGCTTGCGTCCAACGAAAAGCTTCATGATTATCTGGCCCAATGAAATCAATGATCGCATTGCTCGTTCCAACCACAGTTGCGCCATCTGCAGAGATGTCATTGGCAACACTAGAAAAAGTTAGGCCCGGTAAGTCACCAAGGCCGATCATGTCATCAGCTTGCGTCCAACGAAAAGCTTCCGTATTAAAACGCCCGACGCTATTTGCAGAAACACTGGACCCAACTACGGTCGTGCCATTCATGGAAATGCCTCTTGCAATACTCCGCTGTTCCGTCCCTGGTAGATGCCCCAGATCCACCTGACCCTCAGCCTGTGTCCAACGAAAGGCCGTGGACGTAAAGCCATCAAAGATACTCCCCACTACGATGGTTCCATCACCAGACACATCATTGCCAGAATTGAAAACAATACTTCCGGCTGGAACATTACTAATGGGAACCAGTCCTCCATTTTGAGTCCAGAGAACCGCGTTCGAACTAAAAGGTTCACTCACAGTCCCAACGACAATGGATCCATCTGCCGAGACGCCATTAGCAACGCTGGAAAAACTTGGTCCTGGGAGCTGGTCCAGGGCAACAATGCCACTGGCTTGCGTCCAACGAAACGCCTCAGTCCTATTTGTAGTGGTGCTGCTCCCGACGACGGTCGTACCATCTGCAGAGACATCCCATGCAAAACTGGAAAAGTCCCCACCTGGCAAATCACCAAGACCCGCAAACATCGACGCGGCGTGGACAGATAGGACATTGAGAGTCAGGACTACCAGACTTGTCATGAAAGTAAAAGTAAGGGTTCTACCAAACGGAACTCTCCTCCAACTAGGTGGCAAACAATGAACTTTCATTATCGAACCTCCCCTATGTAAAAGGACTTTGGACGCTGAGCAGGCCTTTCCCCATATACCGACTTATAGAATGGAACATATTCTGACGATGCTAGCATTTCTAAAAAGTTTGTCAAAGTTTGAGAGAACAACCAGAGGAAAGCGAAAGAGTATATTGTGTTCTAAATGATATAGTTCATCGTTTCATCCAGATCTATTCCTAAGACTGCTGTTCACTGTGAGAAAAGGCATGGTGGTGTCAACAAGGTGTGGATATCATTGATATCTGCCTACTACAATCATTGTGTTCACAAAGATACTCGACTGTCACTCTTTATGAAAAAATGAACACATTATTATTTTTCGTTATTCAAGAGTTTGATCTCGAGGTAGACTTGAGCCAAACATATTAAAGACAACAGACAAGTTTGTTAAAATTCTTTTTGATTCAACAACCAATACTTGAAAAACTTTTTAAACAATATTTTTTTTGTAAACTTAATATTATTTACAATATTTCTTTACTTTCTAAGAATATTGTTTACAATACTTTTATATGAAAAAGAAGATCTTCACGATTGTTGATGATATCGCTTTAGCTAAACTTCAAGTTAACTCACCCTCGGATGGTCCAGAATTCACGCACATGGATTGGATTAGGCTCGTTCGAATCTACCTTCGAATGACACAGGCTGAACTCGCGAAACGAGCAAATATTACTCAAGCGAACCTCATAGCCATCGAGTCGGGAAAGGCCGATCCTCGAGTCAGTACACTTCGGCGTATCTATCAAGGCCTGTGTTGTAATCTTGATGTTGCACCTCACCCTGAAAAGCCGCTCAAAGAGATACTCCACGGCCGTGCACGTGCTTTGGCGTCTCAAAGATTAAAGATAACAATGGGAACAATGGCGCTGGGAGAACAGGCCCCAGATGTAGAATTCGTTGCAAGACTTCTTGAAAAGAGAACTGACGATATACTAGGCGACCCTCGCGAACGTCTCTGGCGCAAGAATGACAATGAGTAACACACAGATCATCGAAACGAAGTCAGCAGAAGACACATCAGGCCTTATTCTCACGCATCTCACCTCATCGAGTGCCCGCAATGCCGTTGAAGCCGAATCAATTAGTCGAGCCTATGATAAGCACATTTTTCGAGCACGTCGAAAAAACAGTGCGTCAAAATGGCTCACAGACAACTTAATCTGCAAGGTGCACGCCGATATGTTCGCCGACATCTGGAACTGGGGTGGGCAATTTCGGAAGATACAACTACTTGTCGGCGCAGCCCCTCAAGACATTCATGATCAAATAAGCCTTCTATCGAGAGATTTTCTTAGCTGGAACCACACTTCGACAATGCCAGTGCTAGAACTCGCGGCACGTCTCCAACATCGACTTATTTACATACGTCCATTTATCAATGGAAATGGACGACTGGCCAGACTCCTCACCGACATCTTTTTCTACTCTCGCCAACACCATTTACCTGAATGGCCGCAGATTCAATTGATGACCCGCGGGAATGATGTTCGAGTGTATTATATGACAGCCATGAGGCAGGCTGATGAAGGGAACTTCACAACATTAATGACATTTATTGAGGATTGCCTTCCTCAAGCCAATCAGAACTTGTAATGGGTCACTACTCCAAACGCTGGATCAATCGTCCTCAATACAAAACCTATTCAACCTCCTAAATCTGCATTATTAAGGAAAAGAGGTCTTTATTTGCGAGTGATAACCAGTTGATACTATACAATGCCTGTCATGATTTAGACTCTCTTTTACCTATTGCTTCATATCTCAGATAGACATCTCCGAATATTTCTTATCGTCAATCCACCAATTTTTTTACAATTAATCAATGAGTTCGGAGATGAGGGACGTGTCAGACCACTACAATAAAACAAATGGCATTAGAGTTGCTGCACATAGATACGAACTGGAAACCGAAGATAACCAAGAATGTGACAGAGTCAGAAAGAAATGTTCCTATGTTCTACGAGAAATCTGACGAATTTAGGACATAGCTCTGGTGTTTCACGGTTTACATTAAAAGGAGGAATGTGATGTCACAACACAATCGGCCTTTAACCTATGATGAACGAAAGGCTGCTGAAGCAGCTTTTCAAGGATTACCATGTGATCCTAAATGGTCACATGCGGCCCAGACTGTTTATGCCGGCATTTCTTCAGCAATGGAGAATAAACAGAATGAAGTCATTCTAGAAAATCGACTTTTGGAGACGATGGCAATGGCAAAGTAAGCAGTCCAGGGATTTAAGTAGATGTCGTGAATTATTGATCAACTGTCATCCAGGCTCTTAGGTCAACTTCTCATGATAGGGGCGGTACCAATCTGTGCCTCAAGCTTTCTCATGCTACCCACCAAAAATGTCGAATAGCACATCGTTGCTCTAACCACAGTCGCCCCATCCCTTTAACTCCATCTCGACACTTCGCTTGATTGGCCTTCCAGTTTTTTAACGAAACTTGATAAATAAACAGGCGCAGGATAGAAATACTAAGACCACTCGAACGCAATCTGTATTATGGAGAAATTTCAGAGTGAACCGGTTGAGCAAGAAAGATACTGTGCCCGTCCCGACTCCTCGCCAAGCATTGCGACGTCATGCACGCCCAGAAAGAGCCAAAGTGAATCAGTGGTTTTTCAAGACTGGGAAAGGTGAATATGCAGAAGGGGATCGTTTTATCGGTGTCACAGTTCCTCAGATTCGATCAGTCGTGAAGCAATTCCAAGACCTTCCCTTAGCACAAGTCCTAAAACTACTATCCTCAAAAATTCATGAGGAACGTCTCCTCGCGTTACTGATCCTTCTCGCCCAGTTCAAACGCGGCGACACGAAGACTCAAAAACAGATTGCGGATGCGTATGTCGCCAACCTCCAATACGTCAACAATTGG
>JBMYWX010000270.1:0-4408 GCA_049607825.1 Nitrospirales bacterium | reverse complement strand
TATCTTCAAACAATAAAGCAAGAGCTTTAGCTGTGTTCAAATCATCATCCATCGCTGCTTCAAAATTGCTAACAAGTTGCTTGTCAGTAGCTTTAGGGTTAACTCCTGCTAGCCTCTGGCATAAACCAAGAAACCCCTACTTAACACTCTGCCGTCTAGACAGCTTGCACAAAGTGAGAAGAGGGGTTGAGACGATCAACTCGTCTTCCCTTCGTCATCTGAAACCCGTATCTTTCACGTTGATCACCAGCAGGAAATCGTGCTCCTCACTCATGCAAACATGATTATTATGAATCTGAGCAAATCGGGGATAAGGGGATCGGTCTGCTAGGACTTGGGGCTCGCCAACTGCCCTTCCAATGCAACTTGCGTATCACTCGTTTCAGGATTTGAGGGGTAATAGGAGATAATGCGGCGAGGATTCAGGTAGTCCCGAACCTCTGGAGCTAAATCACGAGGACGAATCGCTTCTTTAATTGAAATATTCTCCTCTCGAGCCAGATCCAGAATCATGGCTTCCTCTTTTGGAATATCAGGGGAATACACCATCACAATAGGCCGAAGTCGCGCCTCCATATTCACGCTCGTCACAAGACCCATTGATCCGTTCGTTAATACAACCAACGATCCTGGAGGGTAGACCCCAAGTTGTCGAATCAGCGTAATCACAGCATCATTCCACAAGGTCGCCCGTTCCTTCGTGTAGAGTATAGAGAGCGCTTCGGAAGGTGTCAGGCTTTTCATGGGGTCTGGGTGATTACATAATTCATCATAGGCATCGGCAACCATCACAATTTTTGCATATTGTGTAATCCCGATATCCTTGAGACCAGAAGGATACCCTGATCCATTTAACCGCTCATGATGTTGTTGAAGAATATCCAAACATTCATGGGGAAAAGCAGGGAAAGCTGCAAGGGTATCCTTTCCATATCGTGGATGTTTTTTTAAAATAGCTTTGGTTTCAGCGGAAACGACCCGGGTTTTTTTCAGGAGCATTTCACCTGAGTATTTCAATTCGCCAAGATCGTGGAGCATCGCACCCATCGCGATTTTTTCAATCTCATGCCGCTTGAACCCAAGATCACGTGCGATCAAAATTGACAGCGTACAGACATTAAGCGCATGAAGAAGAAATTCTTCACCAGTGTCATTGGACCCCATCAAATTCATGAGTGCACGGGAGGAATCATTATCCACAAGGATATCGTTGAGCGATCCGATCATATTTTTCGCCGTCGCTAAACCACGAGGCGAACCAGAGCTGAGGTCCTGCAACATGACCTTCCCCTCTCGAAGCACATCCTTATAATCTGCCTCCACCTTTCGCAACTGTTCTTGATAGTTTCGATAGTCCTCCTGTAATTCAACCTTATGCTGAACAAGTTCTTCTTGTTCAGCCATCTCAGCTTCTGAGACTTCCGCACTACTTTCATTATTAGAAGACTCGCCTTCGTCGACACCCTCAGAAACTTCGGGATCCGACTTATCAGGATCGTATGTAATTTTGACTTTTTTCAAGCCACGTAGAGTATCCAATTCCTTACGGGTTGTGATCTTGAAGGTATTGGTTGGGAAGGGATGGCTAAACCACGACCCTTCAAGCTTGATATACAACCCGACCCGTAGTTCCTTCGCTGTAATTTCCTCAAATGCCATAATCGTATAATTCCAATATCACTGCATGCTGCCGCGTTCCGTCATCCACCGTTTTGACTTACCATTGTCTTTTTTAAACCGTAAAACCCAATGCAATTTTCGAGGTTGGCCCCATCAAGAACAGCCCCTTCAAAATTTACTTTGGTAAGATCCGCTCGCTGAAATTGCGCCTTTATCAAATTAGCGTTTCTGAAATCAGCATCTCGCAAATCAGCATCTTGAAAATTGACCTCCTGACAATCAGCGGCACGAATCTGAGCCATCAGGAATAAGGCCTGAGAACAATCAGCTTGAGTTAAGCAGGCCTCAGTCAGAAATGCCCCAATCAAATGAGCACCTTCAAGTTTGGCACCAGAGAGGTTGGCTTTTTCCAAGTTTGCTCCAAAGAAGTAGGCATACGATAAGTTAGCCCCACGAAAATCGACCCCTCGTAACTGTGCACCTGTAAAATTGACCTCTCGAAGATCTTGCCCATGTAGATCTACCCCAGTGAGATCGGGACGCATCTCTGGCTCATCTTCTCGCCACCTATTCCAGGCTAATTTACCTTCATCAAGAAGACAGCGAAGATGTTGTCGATTTGCCATGATTCAACCTCACAATGGGCTATTGCATAGGGTAAGACCGGTCAAGGAATACCGTTAACGACTGACAACTGAGATTGGCAATGAAACGGCCTCATCTACAGTGGCGCAAACCGAGACAATATTACCTAAATTGGCTAACGTAAAAATCTTTTCAACATACGCCTGCGGCTCCGCAATCACTAGTCGGATTTTACTTTGCTGAAGATCTTTGAAAGCCACCATCAGCATTCCCAAGGCTGCACTATCAATGAACGATACATCCTTCATATTTAAAACGATCAGCTGAGAGCCAGTTTCTTTGGCTTGTTGAATCGCTGATTGAAAATCATGTCGTGACGTGAAATCCAATCGGCCAGATAAGGCCAAGACAACTGCACCCTTTTGTTTTGATTGAACGATGATCATAATCCCTCTCCTTTATTACGTCTCAACCTAAGCAAGAATGAGTGCTCGTCTAAGACATAGCAGGTAAATTGACGGCTAATAACGAAATTAACAAACTGGTAACCCAGACTGTTTCCGGCCAGACCTACTCCCCGAAGAGAGGCCTGCATCGTCAACTAGCCAGCTCATAACTGCCCAGCCCGTTACGATAAAAGAAGGGGCAACCGTGGTCGTGTGTGCAGCAAGGTGAAATGCCTACGATCGAGCAACACTCAATAACACGTAAGACCCTCTTTCCCACATGCCATGTTATCGGTCGAACAAAACAGAAACTCAAGGAAATTGTCATGATGTATCTGTGAGTAAATTCTGAAGCCTCATTCTCAGACTCTCCCAACATTTTAGAGTTGAACGCTCCCCTGGTATGCTGTAAGACCTTAATCGTCTTATACACACCCTCACGCAGCTCAAAGAAACCTACAGATGGAGCAAACGTTGAATCTTGGAGTTCACATCGTTCTACGGATAAATAAACGGCATAACCACCAGTCAAAGAGATTCTCCCCGCACATCATAGGCACCTAGAAGGATAAATAATGAGAAACTATGAAAAAAACGAGCAATCGACTTTGCTCATTTAGGTCTGCACACGTAATGACACGTTATCGAAGCAGGTGGCCTCGAGAGATACGGGCTGATGTAAGTGTATTCAGAAAAGACTAACGGTAAAGAAGCGAGACGAGTCTATGATGAAGATGAAATTGGAAGGAAATTCGCTTTTAATTGTTGTACACCAACACAGGTTCCTTCGAGGCCATGTCAACATACGTCCGATGCACTTCGAGCATAAGAGGCATCATGTCTTCAAAGGCTTCAACTAATCCTGGATCAAGATGAGATCCGGATAACTCACGAATATGTTCTGTGGCTTTTTCAATCGCCCAGGCCTCCTTATAAGGTCGTTGAGACGTTAATGCATCAAAAATATCACAGATCGCGCATATTCTCCCAGGTAAAGGAATATCCTCTTCGGACAGTCTATTGGGGTACCCCGAACCATCCCATTTTTCATGATGCGTGAGGGCGATAATTTCTGCCATTTGTAACAATGGAGAATCACTGCCAGAAAGCAATTCGGCCCCGATCAGCGTATGTCGACGCATAGTGTGCCATTCTTCGTCAGTTAATTTATCTGGCTTCAGGAGGATTTCGTCAGGAATACCAATTTTCCCAATATCATGCATGGGCATCGCTTGCTGAATTAACCGACACTCATCTTCGTCCATTCCTGACGCCTGTGCCAAAATCGCAGCATAATGACTCATACGAATGATATGGGCCCCAGTATCATTATCCCGATACTCAGCGGCTCGCCCCAATCGATGGATCACGTCGCGTTGCGTGCCTTCCAACTCTTTCGTTCTAGACGAGACCGTTTCTTCTAACATCTCCATTTGTTGAACATTTTCTTTGTGCAACAAGCTTGTTTCTATCAAATTGCGAATGCGCATCAGAACTTCGACTTTATCAAATGGCTTATTCAGGAAATCTTTTGCTCCAGATTCAAGTGCTCGTAATCGAGTCCCTCGATCTTCCTCTGAGGTCAACACAAGAATTGGCAAATAGGGTCGTTTATTGACGATTTTTAATTGGCCCATCACTTGAAAACCATCAACTTCCGGCATACGAATATCCAAACAAATTAAGTCCGGAGTGAATTCCCTGAATAACTTCACTACTTCTGTAGATTCGGTTGTACTATGAACATTGGTATAGCC
>JBMYWX010000269.1:0-4450 GCA_049607825.1 Nitrospirales bacterium | reverse complement strand
AATGAGGGGGAGGAGAAGATAGAGTGTATCTCATGTATGGGAGTAGAGCATGAAATTGTGGTCTTTGATAATAGCTGTGGTTATGTTGGCATCAGCATGGTTATTGGTTGACTCGTTTTCTCATGGGGAGTTTATTCAACCCAAAAAGGCATTTGCTGGATTCCCTACGACCGTTGGAGGAAGATGGCAGGGGAAAGAACTTGGCATTGAGAAGAAGGTCCTTGATGTTCTGAAGTTGTCAGACTACATGATGCGAGTATATTGGCCCTTGACTCCAATTGGTTCTGACATTCAAGGGCAACCAGTGAGCGACCAAGTCTATTCTCAGCTCCAGGCTTCTAAGAAGCCGGGTCCGTTGTGGCTCTATGTTGGATATTATGAAAGTCAGAGGACGGGAAGTACATATCACTCACCAAAAAATTGTTTGCCTGGTGCTGGGTGGCAATTCGTAGAATCAGAACACGTGACGGTTCCATTGGGTAATGGTCCGGGAAAAGTCATTAATCGTGTGTTGATTCAAAAAGGTCTCGACCAACAAATTATCTTGTATTGGTATCAGGACCGTGGCCGGGTGATTGCAAGCGAATATTGGGCCAAAGGATACATGATTTGGGATGCTATAACGAAAAATCGAACAGATGGATCGTTAGTCAGAATATCTATTCCTGTTAAGAGTAGTCCAGAGAATGCCTACCGTCGGGGAGTAAATTTTATTCAAGATTTATGGCCCGTTCTTTTACAGTTTATGCCTGATCAGTCATTTCAAACAGTCTAGGTCTAAGAGGGACAATTGTGGTCTGGACGATCCCATGTTTCCTGAGTGGTGGGGCGGCTCTAGTCTTAGCCGCCTTTATCATTTTTAGACAGAAACAGGGACGCGTTTTCTTCGCCCTATTTTCTGTATTGACTGTTACGGCTTTGATTCAGTTTTCAATCGGACTCACCATACTCAATGAACGTCAACTGCTGTTGTGGAGACAGGTTTCTCTTATTGGAGAGATTGTTTTACCTGTCACTCTTTATCTGGTGGCCTTCTCTTTCATGAGGCATCTGTCATTACCTATTCAGCAAGTGTATCTGTGGAGGTATCGCACGCTGCTTGTTCTGGCAATCGGAATAGGGACCTTAGTTATGACTTTTCCTCATGTCGTGATGACTCTGGTCGTAGATGAGGGCGTGCTGGTCTTCGAAAGACCTTGGGGCCGGATGATTTGGGGATTTATTTTAGTTGGATTGGTTATGGCGCTATCAGAATTTGAGCATATCTTACGCACATCGCGTGATCCACTTCGGTATCAAATAAAGTTTGTGGTTATCGGATTAGGTGCCATCGCAGGCATGGGTATTGTTCATGCCAGTCAAATGCTTCTGTTTTCTACATGGCAACGAGAGTACATCTGGATATCAGCCATTGTCGTGTTAATGTCTACTGGACTTATCATGTATGGGTTGAGCCGTTGGGAGGAAGAAGATCTTAGTCGAAAACTCTATGTCTCTCCACAAGTTCTCTACACTTCATTAACATTTTTAATCGTAGGGGTGTATTTAATCGGAGTTGGTGTTTTTGCAGAAATTGTCAGGCAAACAGATTGGGCTATGAATTCAGCTTTGGGAATGTTGCTGCTATTTGTGGCCTGCCTAGCTTTAGTCATTGCTTTATTTTCTCGGCAGGCTCGAGCTGAACTCCAGGCTTTTATTGCAAAGCATTTTTACCGATCCAAATATGACTATCGAAGCAAGTGGCTTGAATTAACTGAATCATTCAGTTCCTGTCAGTCATTAGACGCAATCCTAGATGAATTTTTGAACATCTTGAGTCGAACCTTTGGTGCTCCCAAGGTAACCATTTGGATGAAATTTCAAACAGATAGCCGATTTCATCAAGTGCGATCTTTAACAACGGGTCCATTAAGTAATTCTATTGCTGATACCCACCCCGTTGTGATTGAGTTAGTCAATCAAACTGGACCAATTATTCTTCAAGTAGCAGAAACTGAGCAGAATGAAGAGGTGGAAACGTTTATGGAGGGAACAAGAGCGGTTGTCTGTGTGCCATTACAGTCCGTCTCTGAAGACCTCATGGGATTTGTGACCTTAAGTGAAGAGTTACACAGTCGAAAGTATGTGAGAGATGATTTTGATCTTCTTCGAGCGATGGCCCATCATGTGGCCATGTTACTGAATCAGGTTAAGCTCATGGATGAGCAGCGTGTCACAGCTGAGTGGGAGGCCGTTCATAGATTCTCCGCGTTTTATTTGCATGATTTAAAAAACCTTGCCTCTGGGCTTTCGTTAGTCTCCCAAAATGCCGAGATGTATGGACATGACCCAGAATTTCAAGTTTCAGCGATGCGCACCATTGGAAATACGGTTCAGCGAATTATGGCACTTATTGGGAAGCTTTCGATTCAAGTCCATTCTCCCAAGCAAGAAGTAGCGCATTCTTTTGAACTTATGAATGTCAATACTTCTGTGTCCGAGGCTGTCGAAGCATTACATGGAACTCATTGCACGCCGAAGTTCTCCCCTGGGGTGGATCTTCCTCAGGTGTCAATTATTCCTGAAGAATTTAAACATGTGGTGTTGAATTTATTATTAAATGCTCAGCAAGCATTAAATGGTGAAGGGACTATTAAGGTTGAAACGAAGAGGGAAGGGACAAATGTTTCAGTGACGATAAGAGATGATGGGCCTGGGATTCCTGAGTCTCAGCTCCGAACGTTGTTTCAACCTTTTCGAACAACAAAAAAAACTGGTTTAGGAATTGGTCTTTACCAATGCAAACAAATTGTAAAGAATCACGGAGGAGCGATGCGAATAGAAAGTCAGGAAGGACGCGGTACTCACGTACACATTCTCTTGCCAGAGGTAAGTAGAAATTAATGTCTATGCGTGATGTCACATTTGAGAAGCAGGGAAGTGTTGAGACCGAGGAAGCTGAGGGTCAGGACTTGTTGAGTCCTCAAAACTTGGAACATCCAACTTTGCCATCTCTCCTCATCATTGATGATAATGAAGAGCTTCGAGAGCAGATGAAATGGGGATTGAAGCGTTATTACAAGGTATTTGAGGCTGGGGATCGACATGAAGCTGTTGAGGTCATGAAAAGAGAGGCAATTGACTTAGTGACGTTAGACCTTGGACTTCCTCCTGACCCAGATGGGACCTCAGAAGGGCTTGCTGCCCTTGAGACTATATTGTCTCTCGCTGAGTCATTAAAGGTGACGGTTATTACTGGTAATCATGAACGTGCCAATGCATTAAAAGCTATTCAATTCGGTGCGTATGATTTTATGGAGAAGCCTGTCGACCTTGATGTATTGACCGTCATTCTTCAGCGAGCAAACTACTTGGGACAACTAGAAGCTGAGAATCGCGCTCTTCTTAAACGTGATGGAAGCCATAGTTTCCATGAAATCATTGGTGCAAGTCCAACAATGGAAAAAGTTTTTGATACAGTGAGGCGCGTAGCCACGTCTGACGTGTCAGTGTTAATCGTCGGTGAAAGTGGAACGGGAAAAGAGCTCATTGCTCGAGCTATTCATCAACAAAGTGACAGAAAAGATGGATCCTTTGTGGCCATTAATTGTGGGGCCATTCCTGAAACCTTATTGGAAAGTGAATTGTTTGGTCATGAAAAAGGATCTTTTACTGGAGCACATGTTCAGCGAAGAGGGCGAGTAGAGCTGGCAGAGGGAGGGACATTATTTCTCGATGAAATAGGTGAATTATCTACGGCCTTGCAGGTGAAGTTACTTCGCGTTCTCCAAGAACGGTGTATTGAGCGAGTGGGGGGACGTGTTGAAATTCCAGTTGATACTCGTATTGTGGCAGCCACAAACCTGGATTTGCAGGAAGCGATGAAAGACGGGCGTTTTCGGGAAGATCTCTATTGGCGCTTGAATACGGTAACCCTAACGGCTCCTCCTCTTCGGGACCGTGGTGCTGATATTATGATGATCGCCAAATCATTACTTCAACGATATGCAGAAGAGGCAAAAAGAAAAATCTCTGGGTTTAGCAGAGAGGCGGTTGAAGCGATTGAACGGTATGCCTGGCCGGGAAATGTCCGAGAATTGGAAAATCGCATACGACGGGCTGTGACCCTTTCGGATCATTCACGACTGATTCCCTCTGATCTTGACCTGGAAGAACCAAAAGAATTTGCCGAACGGACGACACTCAAAGAAGCTCGAGATGCGGTTGAGAAAAGTCTGGTGGAGCAAACGCTAACGAAGACCAGCGGGAATATCACTAAAGCTGCCGTCATCCTTGGGGTCAGTCGTCCAACACTTCATGATCTCATTTCTCGCCATAACATAGAGAAGTAACATTTTTAAAAAGCCGATAACGTTATGGTTGCCGGCCAATGAACTCACTTCCCTATTAGTGTCTGTTGGGCAATCTTCCTTGAAATCTCTTTTCCAATTGTCGTCTTGATTACAGGTGG
>JBMYWX010000268.1:0-4480 GCA_049607825.1 Nitrospirales bacterium | reverse complement strand
ACGATCGAGAGTTCGAGCTTTTCCAAGAAGCGCCATCACTTCATAGATTCCGGGACTGACGGTTCCGCCAGTTAAGGCCACGCGAAGTGGTTGCGCAAGCTTTCCCATCTTTAATGAATCTTCCTCAAGAATCTCCTTAAAGATAGGTTCTACTGTCTCTTTTGAAAATGATGAAGACTGATCAATACGGTCTGCAAACTTCTGCAGACTTGGAGCGATTGCAGATGTTAAAAACTTCTTCGCCGCATTTTCTTCGAGCGTAATCGTCTCCGTGAGATAGGGGGCAGCACCCGTGACCATCTCAAGCAACGTTTCGGACCGTTCTCGCAATGGGGGTACCAAAGCTTCAACGCCTCCAGGTATTCTCGAACACGCTTTCTCATCGTAGCCCTCCTTTTCTAGGTGGGGAATCATTTGCTCGGCAACAGAGTGGGGTGTAGACATTCGAATATACTGTGCATTGAGCCACAGTAATTTCTCTGGATTAAACACTGCCGCCGAGGATTGAACGTGATCAAAACTAAACAAATTCGTCATTTCTTTCATCGAGAAAATTTCTTGATCGCCATGTGACCACCCTAATCGCACTAGATAATTCACGAGCGCGTCGGGAAGATACCCCATGTCTTGATAGGCGAGTACAGATGTTGCGCCATGTCGCTTCGATAATCGAGCCTTATCAGATCCTAAGATCATGGGAAGATGGGCAAACTTAGGCACCGCATAGCCCAAAGCTTCAAAGAGTGGGACTTGGCGTGGGGTATTGTTCACATGATCGTCCCCACGAATCACATGAGTAATGTTCATTAATGCATCATCAATCACGACAGAAAAATTATAGGTTGGATATCCGTTGGATCGTAGAATAATTAAGTCGTCCAGAACGTGGTTCTCAAAAACAATCTCTCCTTTAATGAGGTCATCAATAACAGTTTGACCGTCTTGTGGTGATTTAAATCGTAGAGCTGCTGGCTCAGTAGGTTTGGTCATGCCTTTCTCGCGACATCGGCCATCATACTTGAGAGATTCTCCTTTGGCCTGCGCTTCTTTACGCCGCACGTCTAATTCTTCGGAAGTACAGACACACCAATAGGCTTGACCTCGTTCATACAACGCCATGGCCTGTTCACGGTATAAATCCAATCGATCAGTTTGGCGATAGGGACCTTCGTCCCAATCAATCCCTGTCCACTTCAGACCTTCAAGAATGACATCAATCGCTTTATCAGTTGAACGGTCTCGGTCTGTATCTTCAATACGTAAGACAAACGTCCCGCCTTCATGTCTGGCAAAGAGCCAGTTAAATAACGCTGTACGTACTCCACCAATGTGTAGATATCCGGTAGGGCTTGGAGCAAACCGCACACGAACGTTAGACATAGACGACTCGTGAAGGGTGACGCGTGAGGTGTGAAGCGTGGGATGAAAGTCGAGAAACGGAACACGAAAAACGAGAAATGGATGACAAAAGATTTGAGAAAGAAAGCAGTAAGGCCAAACGGGAAAAATGAGCAACGAGCAACGAGCAACGAGCGACGAATTTCAAACCATTCATGGCCTACCTCAATACCATGGTGTCAAAGAAGATGTAAAGTCAGAAAATCTCTCTGAAACTTGCGTTTCCTCTGTACCCAAATTACAATATTTTAGATTCGTATTCAGGACTAAACGGAGGAGTTTCCATGCTGCGTGCCATGCGAGAAGGGTCAGAAAAACATCCCTGGATTCTTTGGTCAGTTCTTATCGCCATCACCGTGACATTTGTGATCGTGGGAGCATGGGACTATGAAGGCAGCTCTGACAATGCTGTAGCTGAAGTGGGGCCACATAAAGTGTCCATACAAGAATATCGACGCACGTACGATAACTACTATCGCTTCTACCGCGATCAGCTTAAACAAGAAGATATTAAGGAAGAAGAGTTAAAGCTACAGGCCATCAATAGCCTTGTCGATGCAAAGGCCTGGACATTGGCCGCAGAAGAATTAGGGTTAGAAATTTCCCCAAATGAGATTCGAAGCTCCATTCTCGAGCAAAAGGAATTTCAAAAAGAAGGCGTCTTCGACCCTCAATTCTATCAACGAATACTGGCCAATAATCGTATGACTCCAGCTGAGTTTGAAGGTCAACGAAAAATAGAGCTACTTCGCGACAAAGCTCGACTTCTCGTCACCGAGTCCACAACCCTCACTCCTGCCGAACTGAAAGAAGTGGAGGAACTTGCCAAACGTCAAGCGCCTGAGGGTGAAGAACCAGATTCGAAAATCACTGAACGTATTCAACTACAATTTCTCTATCAGAAAAAACAACGAGCCCTACAAGCCTTTCAAGTTGGCATGCGAACCAAAAGTCATGTCATTATCCATGAGCACCTGCTCTAAAGCCGCCCCCAACTCGGCTCCCGTTGGTCGTCGTTCGAACTTCGTATTTCGACTCGAAATCGTTCTTATTTTTCTTTAACGAAATACGCTTCACGAACAACGAGTCACATCTATTCAATCAGCATCGCATCACCGTAGCTATAAAATCGATATCGCTCTTTCACAGCATGTTCATATGCTGCTCGAGCTTGCCCTAACCCCGCAAATGCAGAAAGGAGCATTAATAAGGTCGTTCCAGGCAAATGAAAATTGGTCATGAGAACATCAACCACACGAAATTTGAATCCTGGTGTGATAAATAAATTCGTCTTTCCTTGTTGCGCCTGAACCTGACCCAACGCATCGACGGCTGATTCCAAGCTTCTCGTCACCGTTGTCCCAACGGCCACGACTCGACCACCGCTTTGTTTCACATGAGCAATCGATTCCGCGGTCTCTTGCGTTATCTCAAACCATTCAGGCTCCATCTGATGCTCCTCGATACATGTTGCTGTAATTGGCCGAAAAGTTCCAGGCCCCACATGTAACGTAATCTTAGCCATGTGAATATTCTTTGAGGTAAGGGCCTCAAGAAGTTGTGGGGTAAAATGTAATCCTGCCGTTGGGGCCGCAATAGCCCCATCTGCCTGCGCAAACATCGTTTGATAATCTTCATGATCTACCACTGTCGGTTCTCGTTTAATATAGGGGGGCAAAGGCATTTGCCCAACCTGCTCTAGAAATTTTTCCCAAGATTGTGGACTATCTATTGAAACCACTGTACGGCTCTGACTACGTTCCACAACCGTAGCCCAGGCTTCCGCTCCTAAGTCGATACGCTGACCGACTCGCACCTTCCCTTTTAACATCACTTCCCATTGACGATCTCCACATGCGCGAATCACCAACAAGACAACAGCTCCTCCACTTGGATGTTTTGTCCCAACCAGGCGTACCGGTAGCACACGCGTGTCATTTACGACCACCAAATCACCTGGCTGCAACAAATTGGGAAGATCAAAAATATGTCGGTCCACATAGGCTCCGTTCTCACGAGGAACCACCAATAACCTTGCCTGGTCACGAGGTCGAATCGGATGTGAAGCGATCAGAGAGGAGTCAAATGGAAATTGAAAATCAGAGAGCTGCATGAACTCGACGAGATGTCTGAAAATTAGCTAGTTGGAGTGGATAGATTGACTTGTGAGAGCTGCATCAAGTCTGTACCTGGGTAGTAGTACCGCACAATGGCTTCATACGAATATCCCAACTCTGCCATTTCCTTCATGCCCCATTGACAGAGACCGACACCATGACCAGCCCCTTTGCCCACTAAGACAAGATCTCGACCGATACTTTCAATCTTAAATTGTGTACTGTGAACGGTGGAATACCCAGCAACTCGACGAAAATCCTGTCCACGAAGAATCAGTTCCCCACGAGAATGGAGAATACGAATCTGATCAATCCTTCCTGATGGAGTGCGGCTAAATGGAGTAATCGTCGCGATCGTACCCACCGCATAGTCTAAGGCGCGAAATTTTCGTTCAAGCCTCTCGAGAGGTACCGCCGCTCGCCAACGATAACGGGGCGATTGATCGTCAAAGGGGCATTCCACGCCTTTTAAATAGGGCACATCAACATCCCACACATACGAGGCATCTTCAGTCGGACCGGCAGCGGTGGAGGAATAGGCGGCAAGAATAGGATGTCGGTTAAAGGTAATAACCTTTCCCTTCGTATGCCGTATGGCTGATGTAACTGATGAATTAACCTGAGCTTGGCCTTGATAGACCTGATCTTGCACGCTCGACAAGACATCATAGGGTTGCCGCTGATTCATCATTTTTTTATATAACACATAGGTTCTTGCAGCGACGGCTTGCGCCTTTAACGCTTCTGGATGCCAACTTCGATTAATTTCTCCGGTCACCACTCCAGCTACGTAGGCTTCAACATCAACGTGATTGACAACAAGAATTTTTGAGCCTTGTTGTTTGAGTTCAACTCCCCCCCTTAGACTCCATTGTCTATTCTTGCCTCCGTTTGACCTGGTTGAGGCTGCCTGCTCCAGAGAGAGCGTTAAACCACCTTTTCGAGGTTTCGCAGTCACGTGTTGA
>JBMYWX010000267.1:0-4487 GCA_049607825.1 Nitrospirales bacterium | reverse complement strand
TTAGTTTCGTGATACACAGGAACAAGTTTGCTTAACCCATCAGAATCCCCCCCATCCCTTTGAATGACTTCATATTGGGGAGACCGCATCTGATAAACCACCGAACCTCTTTTCCCCACCGAAACTTCACCACGTAGTAGTACATGTCTTCCTCTAGCAAAGAATTGCTCTAGGAATGGTTGATTAAAAAATACTGCGTCAAGAGTCCCGGTCCCATCCTCAATGGAAACAATAATCATCACTAAACCTTTTTTCGAGGTTCGTCGTAATTGACAAGAGGTGACACAGCCCGCAACAGTAGACTTCGTTTCAGGGCGAAGATGTTGAATAGGTACGATCACAGACCAATCTTCATACCGCCAGGGAAGAAACCAAAATGCCTCTTCAATTGTTGACACTCCAAGTTTCTCTAATAGTCGAGCACGACTGGGCCCAACCCCTTTCGCAAAACGAATGGGAAGAGTCCACAAATCCGATTTCGCTGTTGGTTTAGAGGTAATTGCTCTTTCGGATCTTGAGGAAAATGATGAACGAAGGGTCGTGGAGTGTGACTGAATCGGAAAAGAACCGGCAGCAGGCTGAAGGCGACCTAGCGTATCTCGTGCTTGGATAAGACGAGCCTGACGCTCTTGTTGATTTTCTATATCATCAAAATCAACTAGTACCGCTCTTAAACTGACCAACTCCGCTTCAAGATGAGAAGGGAGGGTTTTTGCTCCTAATAATTTGAATATCTGACGAGAAATTGTACCAGCAATCTGTTGTCCTTCTGGAAGAGGCCCTATAGCAATGGTGCGAGAAGCAAGAGGGGCCATCTGCTCACTAAGAAATTTTAGCCAAGAATTATAGAAATCGCTGATTCCAGCTTCAGTCCCTTGCCTCACCATAGGTTTTCCCTGATAATATAGAAGGCTAACAACGACACCTCAATGAAGAAGCTTGTCTTCAAGGAACGGCCTATGGTAACAAGGAGCTTCTGCCCTCACAACATCATCAAGACTTCTTAGGAGAGTACGTTATGGCTTATGCCTGTGAAATTTGTGGAAAGAATCGTCAAGTTGGAAATAATGTAAGTCACGCTAATAACCGCACCAAGCGTGTTTTCCGGCCAAACCTCCAAACCGTGAAAGCTCTTGTGAAAGGCGCAGCACGTCGCATTCTTGTCTGCACGCGATGCCTACGATCTGGCCTAGTACAAAAAGCGGTCTAAGGCAAAGAACCACAAACTCACCATTCAACCCCTTCCGCAATTACCTCTGCATTCACGTATTTCTTGTTCATTCCGCTAAATCTTCAAGAATGACAAGAATGAGATGGTGCATGCACCTAAACCTCTAACTAGCATTCTCCAGATTCCTCTTTAGAAAAAACTCTGTAAGGGAAATAGTCTGGGCATGAAGAATTACTCGCTGTTCGAGGTTTTCGATAGAAATTCTCGCACTCACTGCTTGCAACTCCTGACACTTTCCTCTATATCCTACTTATTCCCGTGAAAATTCCTGCGACACCACGTCTCCTTGCAGTCTTTCTGACCGGTATTCTTTATCCCCTCTGCTTTCCAAATTTGGATTTCGGCTGGCTCGCATGGATTGTGCTGATTCCTCTTCATCTCGCTATTGATGGCCTCTCCCCAAAACAATCATTCTGGTGGGGATGGTTTGCGGGAACCCTTGGGTTCACTGGAACAGTAAGCTGGGTCATTACAGCAATGCATTCTTATGGGCAGGTGCCATTGATCATTAGTGTGCTATTGATGATCGTATTGGCAAGCTACCTAGGACTGTATGTCGGGATCTATACCTTAGGAGTCTCTTGGTTCAAGAAATCTGGGAATATGATCATTTGCCTTGCAGCTCCAAGCTTGTGGGTCACATTAGAATTACTTCGAACCTATTTATTTAGCGGATTTCCATGGGCGCTTCTTGGCTATTCGCAATATCAATGGCTTACGATTATTCAGGTCTCAGACATCACTGGGGTCTATGGAATTTCGTTTCTGATTGTTCTCACCAATGTGGCATTCGCGCAGGCCATTGGATGGGTAATAGATAAGCCAAGCAAGATAGTCCACCCTTTCCCCTGGCAACCAATTACCATGACGTTTGGCTTTCTCAGCTTGATATTCCTCTATGGGGTCTGGCAGCTCGACCACTATGCGACAGGCAATTCGTCGGCAACCGAGATCAGGGTCGGTGTAGTTCAGGGAAATATTGACCAAGCTCGAAAGTGGGATGAGGCGCATCGTCAAGAAACAGTCAATCGATATGACAAGCTGAGTCGGCAAGCGACTAAGAATACCGATCTCCTCATCTGGCCTGAATCCGCAACCCCGTTTTTCTTTGAACGCGAACCGGTGTATCAACAACAAGTGGCATCCATTGTCCAAGACACACAGACCTCCCTACTCTTTGGAAGCCCAACGCTTCGACGTCATGAAGATGGGCGACCATATTTATTCAATAGTGCCTACCTGTTGTCGCCGCAAGGAGAGATTGCGGGACGCTATGATAAACGCCATCTTGTTCCCTTTGGCGAATATATTCCACTACGATCCATTCTGTTTTTTTTAGACAAGTTAGTCGTGGGAATTGGAGACTTTCAATCAGGCATAGGGAGACTGACATTAACGTTACCTCAACAGAGCAATCGCCCCCCTCTCAACTTTGGCGTTGCCGTCTGCTTTGAAGTCATCTTCCCAGATTTGGTTCGACGGATGGCTAAAGAAGGGGCAGACTTTCTTGTTACCATCACAAACGATGCCTGGTTTGGAGATTCAGTCGCACCCTATCAACATTTTGGCATGGTCGTATTTCGAGCTGTAGAAAATCGTGTGGCCTTTGCTCGCTCTGCCAATACTGGCATCTCAGGATTTATTGCTCCCGATGGACGCATCTTATCCACAACGCCTATTTTCACACAGGAAGCCCTCACTGGAGCCATTCCTCTTCGCACAACCACAGCATTTTATTCACAATATGGCGATGTGTTTTCTTGGGCTTGTGTTATAATCCTGATGGTATGTGGCTGGATTCAACGTCATCATACTCATCAAACTGACAACAAAACATCTCACTCATAACCTTTTGAATACACACTAAGGAGATCCACATGCTTGATGACATCCGAACCCGTATGAACAGCATTGCCAATCATATCACCGACCTACGGAGGTCACTTTGACCTCCCTCGCCTGACAACAGAACTCGACGAGATCGAACAGGAAATTTCTCAGCCAGATTTTTGGAAAGACGCGACCAACGCGGCAAAAGTTGGCCGTCGAAAAGCCACCATCGAACGTGATATTCAACGAGTCACAGATTTCGAACGGCAGCAGAGTGATCTCGAAGCACTCATCGAATTGACAGGAGAGGAAGAAGACCCAGACCTTCAAGAAGAACTGACGTCTAGCTTAAAACAAATTGAGGCAGACCTCGAAGCCTTGCAGCTCGAACAACTCCTCTCTGGCCCACACGATCATCGTCAGGCCATCTTGAGTATATATCCAGGAGCAGGTGGGACGGAATCTCAAGATTGGGGACAAATGCTCATGCGCATGTATGTCCGCTGGGCCGAGGAAAAAGACTATACGGTTGACACAATTGACTTACAGCCGGGTGATGAAGCTGGCATTAAAAGCGTCACCTTGGGAATCTCCGGCCCCTATGCCTACGGCTATTTGAAAGCAGAGGCTGGGGTTCATCGCTTAGTAAGAATTTCCCCATTTGATGCGAATAAGCGACGTCACACGTCCTTTGTCGCTGTGGGGGTATACCCAGAACTTGATGACGATGTGGAAGTGATGATCGATGACAAAGACCTTCGGGTTGATACCTTTCGAGCAGGAGGAGCGGGAGGACAGAATGTCAATAAGGTTGAAACAGCCATTCGTGTCACGCACATTCCAACGGGCATCGTCGTACAATGTCAAAACCAGCGTTCACAGCTTCAAAATCGTCTAGGAGCCATGAAAGTCCTCAAGGGCAAATTGTTTGAATTAGAACAGCAAAAGAAAGATGCCGAGTTTCAAAACATTGTCGGCGAAAAAAAGGACATTGCGTGGGGTAGCCAAATTCGATCGTATGTGTTTCAACCCTATCAAATGGTAAAAGACCATCGTACAAACCATGAATCAGGTAATGTCCCTGCCGTAATGGACGGGGCTTTGGATCCCTTTATTGAAGCCTATCTCAAGCAATCCGTTGCTCAATGATTTTCACGCACATCTCATAGGCAGAGTTTTTTATTGTAACGAAATACGAACAACAAGCGACGAGTAGGACCATGGATGAATTAAACGATCAGCGCATTCAACGTTTAGAAAAACTCGACATCTTGAAAAACCAGGGTATCTCACCGTATGGCATTCGCTATGAGGTGACACTGACCGTTGCTGACATTCTGTCTTCCCATAGCTCCAAAAATAAAGAGGAGCTAGATACCGATCACATCCCTTGCACCATCGCTGGACGCATTGTTGCACTTCGAAG
>JBMYWX010000266.1:0-4498 GCA_049607825.1 Nitrospirales bacterium | reverse complement strand
CGATCTTGGTAGTTTGATACCAAGCCACTCCGGCCAATATGAGCAAGAGGCACACTCCGAGAACCATTGCCATACGATACTTACGAGAACGACGCTTAAATGCGTCTTCGAATGTTCTCTTAATCATAATCGTCCGTTCGCCAAATTCCTCTCCGGGTTGTCGATTGAGCGAACTTTTAATAATCTGTGTCATGGAAGATGGCGCGGGAGGTAAAGAGTCGGAGTTTTGCTCATGACGGAAATCCGAAACAGGCTCCGAAGATGCTTCACGAGATTGCCGCATAATTGGACTAGCAGCTTCGACCTCGTGAACCAATTGTTCCAAAGAGTCACTCTCGTTCTTTTGCGCCGGATCGGAAAGAGAACTTCGGGGGATAGGAGGTACGCGTCGCGACTCAACTGCATCTTCGACTTTCGCGCCTTTTTCTGCTAGCGCGAGCTGATTTTCAGGATTGTCTGTAGGTTGATGAACTTCTGGATCACATGCGATTTCTGACGATGATTCATCCCCAGGTAAGTCTGATACGATAGGGCTGGCCTCTGAAGCGTTAGCCTGCAGCGACTTGTGCAAATCCATAAGGGCTTCCACCGTCACACTCAGAATGGGCCCTCCACGACCAAGCTCCAATTGATTTTCATCACCCAATGGTTCTCGATCAATACGAGCCCCGTTGAGAAACGTTCCGTTACGACTCTGCAAATCATGAATCCACCACTGTCGTCCCTCGAACCGGATCTCCACATGGGACTTGCTTACAGAGCGGTCTAAGAGTTGGAGATGACAGTCTGTGGATCGACCGATACGAACGGTGCTCGTAAAGCGATGCTCTCGTTCCTTTGTCACACCTTTCTCTACACGCACGACAATCGGGAATAATTCCGACAGCTGTATCGTACGATCATCGGTCATTGGCTCAAAAACCCTCTAGACGGAATATAGTCACGATATTCAAGCAATTAGCATAAAAGTCATTTTCACGGAGAAACAAAAATACGATGCGGCTTATGAATACAATGAGAGCACGCGCAAAAGTCCCTTGTTAAGAGAGCGATGAACAATCAAAAAACACTTCGTCACGATTGAACCTCCAACAAGCATCACCATGAACAAAACATTACCATTCCAGTTTCCCCCACTTATTTCCCTGTTTATGAATTGTCAAATGTTGTGTGCCAATAATTTTTTCGCGATCCTTGCTAATCGGCTTACCCTGACGATCCATCATATTCGCTAATGTCACAACGACAGTTGCCGTTTCAGGGGTCTTTAATCGAACACCGACCTTGACGGTAAACGAATCCCAATACTGAAACAAACCCCGAATCATACGAAAGCGACTTTCTGACATAGTCGTTATGTCATCAAGCAAAGGCAGGTCTTGGCGTTGATAGGCCTCACGAAATTGAGCCAGAATCCCATCTAGCTCCGCTCGTGATGAAACCGGAGGCTTAGGCAAGGTCAATAGCTCATCCATACGGGCAAGGTAGGCTTGCCACTGATTCGCCACCCGAGAAATCCGAGATAATACATTGCGGTGAACGACAAGGAGTTCATTTCGTTTGCGCTCCAGTGTGTCCTTCATTGCTGGAGGTAAGGAAACGGATAGCATCGCATTAACATCTTTCGAGACATGCTTGATCTCTGTCTCAATCCCTTTGCTCGATTTGCTTAATTGACCAGACTCTGAATCTCGTTCTGTAACGAGAACTCGCCAATTCTGTGAGAGAACCTCCCGACTTCGTGCAAGCTCAGATGGTTGGGAACCCCCGCCTACAGGCATGCGCTGCCCTAACAACTGAAGCTTCTCAACAAGTTGCTGTGCAGCCGTTTCAAAGTTCCTACCATGTGATGAGATTTTTTGATCAAGAATCTGAGTATTCTTTTGAAGAGAACCCAATTTTTCAATCACCTGCTTGGCTTTTTCGATGGCGACATTTGACGTTGGTGCCATGTCCTCCGAATCAACTGAACCATCTTCAATAACAGGTGGGGCAGAGACAGGTGCATGAAATGACGTTCGAAACCAAAGGTATCCACTCATGCCCACGACTAAGATCACTGCAAACGAGAGAAGAAGCCAAGACGATGTCGCCAGAGGTTGACGTTCGTCACCAATCTCAATGGTTGGGAGATTTTTGCTGGATGACTCCGAAATTTCTGAGGCTTCCTTCCCTGAGGTCATTCCGCCATCAAGAGAAGTTTGAACCAGAACCGTGGAGCGTGATGAGGGAAGAGGAGAAACCCGCTGCGGCAAAGGAGGATGCTCAATATCTGCCTCCAATGTCTTGGTCTTATCTCGATGAACATTTTGATGTATCGGAGGAAGATCACCCAGCACGACTGTCTCAGACAATTGCTCTTCTTCAGGACCAAAGGTCGTATCTGCCACAGAGAGAAAGTCAGATTGATGTTGATAGCTACGCAAGGTCTCTAAGACTACGGTCGTATCTTGTAACCGATTAGTAGAACCCTTGTTCGTGAGACCTCGAATAAGGTATTGCAAAGACGATGGAACATGTGCAGGAAAATGATAGGCAGGTTCAAAGCTATCATCAGCAAGCTTCGCGAGAATAATTTGGTATGGAGTGCCCTTATACGGAGTCGTTCCTGTCACCATTTCATACAGAACCATTCCTAGGGAATAGAGGTCCGAACTTGTCGTCAGCTGGATACCCTGAACCTGCTCAGGGGACATGTACTCAGGAGTACCCAGCAATGTGCTGGTCATTGTGGTCGACGATTCACCTAACGCGGCAGCAATTCCAAAATCAACAATCTTGACGTTAAATTGATCATCAAGAAGCACATTGCCGGGTTTAATATCTCGATGAATAAGATCACGTTTATGGGCATAGACCAAGCCTTGAGTGATCGAAATGGCGATTCGGAGAGCTAAAGAAATCTCAAGAGACCCTCTTTTAAGAAGGAGCTGTTTGAGATCTTGTCCAGGGAAATATTCCATCACAATAAAATGCACGCCCTTGTCTTCTTCGATTTCATAGATTCGAATCACGTTCTCGTGATTCATCTGAGCCATACGTTGAGCTTCTCTAAGAAACTTCCGCACAAACTTTGGATCACAGCTCAATTGCGAATGAGGAAGCTTAATAGCCACTTCACGATGAAGCGTCTGGTCTACAGCCAAGTAGACGGTACCCATTCCCCCACGAGCAATCTCTCGCTGAACATGGTATTTTCCTGAGAAAATTTCGTTTGGCATACGAGTCCGGTTGAAATACCCGTGATCAATAATGGGCAAAATCAAGACTAGTATACCGATTTATCACAATTTTGAAAGAGGGACGAGAAATTGGCAGGCAAAGTGCTTAGAAGTGGTTGGGGAAACTTGGCAGAAGTAGACGAAAAGTCCTTAACACAATGCGAAGGTCAAACAGACATGACAGGTGTCGAATGTAGTAAAGATCGTACTCAAGCTCATTCTGGGAAACAGAAGACAGCATAGCTTCGGATATTTTTGTCTGTGCCCATCCAGTCAAGCCAGGTCGGACAGTTTGGCGTAATCGGTAATAGGAGAATCCCTCATTTGCTTGACGAGTAGAACGCAACGTCGTCGCGCGAGGACCCACAAAACTCATTTGTCCAAGAAGCACGTGAAAGAGTTGAGGAATTTGGATAAGGTGCCATGCCACACACACCCGTCCCGTCTCATCAAAAAATGACTGGACATTTCTCCTCATCCAGTTTGAAGCATACGGCTTATTCATTCCTGGCACCCTGAATTGTAATAAGCCAAAAGAACATCCATACCGCCCCTCGTGGAGAGTCCGTCTAAACAACGGAGCGCATGACTCGAGCTTCAGAATACAGATGAGTATGACAAAAAGAGGGAAAAGAAAGAATAGAAGAATGGATGCCCCCGCAACATCAATCATACGTTTGATCATGAAAAATAGAATGGAATTTGATTCCTTGCCTTCAAACACAAGCTGACTTGGCTGCATAAGAAAGAGTGGAAGCTGCCGTTGAAGCGTTTCTTGAAAATTCGGCCCTTCGATGATCTCGACTCCGCTCGTTTTCAGTGCCAAAAGAGTTGAAAAGGGAAGGACACCACGCTGACGTTCCACACAAACCACGACGGTCGTCACTCTGTACTTGGTCACGATGTCCGACAGCTCTTCGTAAGTCCCAAGAACTCCGTTTTCACCACAGATTTGGCCCACAGGGGAAGATTTTTTATCGACATGACCAACTAATTCAAATTCAGGCCGCAGACGGTGGGATAAGTGGCATGCCAAAGAATCAGCACATTTCCCAGTACCCAAGAGCAAAACTCGCTTGGGAGATGTGAAGCTCAGTGTCCACGATTTTTCTGTACCCAAACCAACATGCTCGATCGTTCGCACCGAATGCGTTCGAGTCCGACGGACAGCAGACAAGACATCCCAACGATGCGCCTGTGTTGCAGACGGCTGCCATACTTTTTCCACAATCTTTTCCATGGTCATATTCATAAAAGTGATGTCATGCCTACGAAGA
>JBMYWX010000265.1:0-4500 GCA_049607825.1 Nitrospirales bacterium | reverse complement strand
TGGTTCCAAGTCCCTGTCGCATAGAGTCCTACCAGAGAAATTCTGTGAGGTTATAAACGTTGGAGTGCGGCTACTCTCGCGTCAATTGGAGGGTGAGTTGAAAACATTTGCATGAAGCTTTTTGAACTACCAGAAATTTTCATGGTCGCGAGCGCATCTTCACTACTGTATTGATATTCCACCCCTTTGACCCAGCGATCAATTGACTGCAAGGCAGAGATCATATGTTCTTTGCCCACAGTATTGGCTGCAAATCGATCAGCCACAAACTCTCGTCGACGTGACCACCAGCTAATTGGGATCATCGCCAAGAATGACAAGACAATTTGCAAGAAAAAATATACCGCAAAGCCGAGCATTGGATTGCGTTCAGCTACATGACGTGAAACCCAGCGACTGATGAAGTAGACGAACGTGTTCATGAGTCCAGCTAAGACAGTCGTGGTAAACATATCCCCATTGTAGACATGTCCCATCTCATGAGCGAGAACTGCGCGGACCTCATTTTCATTAAGATTTCTCAGTAAGCCAGTGGAAACTGCCACCATGGAATTATTCTTAGAGGGCCCTGTGGCAAAGGCGTTTGGGTCTTCTCCTTCGTACACGAAAACTTCTGGCATTTTGATCTCTAAGCGGCTTGAAATTTTTTGCACGGTCTCAAAGAGCAGTATTTCGGCTTGGGTACGAGGTTCAGTGATTTGTTGGCAGTTCATCATCATTTTGGCCATCTGTTTAGAGAAAGCCAAACTAATGAACGCTCCGCCAAATCCCAACACAAAAGCCCAGAGTAAATCTTGCTGAGCAATAGATCCCCGGAGATCAATCCCAAATGATGGGAGGATAAATTCGGATAAGACGGTAAATGTGATAGAGAGCGTGGCAAATATTAGTATGTTTGCCAGCAGCAGCAATCCGATACCTTTCAAACTTTTCATTGAGCTTCCCCCTTTATGAAATGTATCATGATATGTCTTGAATAATAGAGCACTGGTGTGCTGAAAAACTTTGTTTTCACGTGTACAGCTCCTTATCGGCTATCTATATGAAAGATAATACTTTTATTGAGATAGTCAAGAGAAATTCTTAGGAAAAAGGTGAATCTTTATCCTATTAAGGTTATTATACCTTGTTTCTAGATAATTGAATATCCCTGGATTCCTTTTTCATCCTTAATCCAAGTCATTATGAAGTATTTCAGACCTCTTCAACTCCTATGTGTCCTATTTCTGATATGTTGCGGAGTAACATTAGATCGAGGGCCAGCTAGGGCTCAGGATACGATCGTTCCTCCTGACCCTATTGGGGGAGATCAAACCATCACAATAAAAATGGAGAGTTATACGTTTACACCAAAAACTCTGACGGCTGAACTAGGCAAGCCTCTTAAGTTCCTACTCATGAACGAATCGTTTCTTGTTCCGCATAATTTTCTTTTGGATTCCCCTGATGGCATTCGACTCATTGAGCAAAATGTGGATAGTGGAGAACAAGCTACTATTCAATTTACTCCAACTCAGAAAGGGGTCTATGTCTTCTATTGTGACAAGCAACTGCTCTTTTTTCCGAATCATCGCGAGGAGGGCATGGAAGGATCTCTGACGGTCCATTGACCTTCTTGCGCATGAGTCAGTTGCACTCAGACAGCTATCTTCTTCAGACCATTCTCAAACGCGTCTCTCGATCATTTTATCTCACCTTAGCGGTACTTCCGAAAGCCGTTCGCCCTCAAGTGGGCCTTGCCTATTTGTTTGCTCGAGCAGCTGATACGGTGGCCGATACTGGTGATCTGGGGCACGAGTCTCGGCTTCATTGCCTACAGCGACTGAAAGCTCAGTTTACGGATACTCAAACAGAAACGTCCGATATGCAGTCTATACAATCTCTGGTTGTACCCTCTCAGGAGAATCCAAGTGAACGGGTATTACTTGAGGAACTCGGGCATTGTTTTGAGCTTTATCAGACGCTATCTCAAGAGGATCAACAACTTATTGCTGAATTGTTGCCAACGATTATTGAAGGGATGGAATTTGATCTTGTTCAATTTCCTCAGTTTTCAGATGGGAGACTGACGTCTCTTCCAACAATGAAAGAGTTGGATTATTATACCTACGCAGTAGCTGGGTGTGTTGGAGAGTTTTGGACAAAGATCATGCGTGCTCACCTTCCTCGCTTGGCCGATTGGAATCTCATAGCCATGGTGCCGCTTGGTATTCGATATGGAAAAGGGCTGCAGTTGGTAAATATCTTGAAAGATGTCGCCCAGGATCTGCGTCTTGGACGATGCTATATCCCTGAAATTTTGTTACGTGAGGCTCAATTAGAGCCATGCGAGTTATTGGACACTCAAAATACGAAGCGGTTTCGACCTGTTCTTCGGCAGCTAATATCCTTGGCGTTAGAGCATTTAGATCAAGGCTGGCAATATACCCTAGCTATTCCCGGCCGTGAGCTTCGACTGCGTTTGGCCTGTATGTGGCCAATTTTAATTGGACTTCGCACGTTGCAACAATTGTCCGTTTCACCAGACATTCTTGATCCAACGGTTTCAGTAAAAGTATCTCGTGCAGAAGTGTATCGCATCATGGCTGCAACGACTTTGTCGGGTGGGTGTGATTCGGTCGGGACCGCGTATTGGGGCTATGTAAGGAAACAAGTGGTGTGAAGAGACAAAAAACGTATCTCGTTGCTCGTGAATCGTATCTCGTGAAAACCAAGTCTCGGCTTTTCTTGCGAGCAACGAGCGACGAGATACAAGCGAGGCCTTATTCCTCTTTAGGCGGAGGTTGAATGACTTTTTCTCCCTTCTTGAAGACAGCATAGATGGCCTGAGTCGGGCAGGCATCCAAGCATAATCGACAAGATTCCATGCACCGTGAGGAATCAAATTTAAAGGGAGGCGTAGATAGCCATGCACCTGTTGGGCAAACAGGAATACAGACGGCATTATGAGTGCATCGGTCTGGGTGACGAACAAGATGATCTCTGGTTACCATCATGGGAGTGACTCCTTCAAATAAACCCTGAGAAAAGAGTTCGAACATATTCATAAAAAGACACCTGTCATCAAGAGAGTCGACACTGAGCTACCATTTTTAGAATAAAGTTATTGTCTCAAAGCCATAAGGCTTGGCTGTATCGTCCTGGGCATAACGTACGTGATATTCACGAAAATCAAACAGCGTTTTGATCCCAGGTTTGCACTAAGGTGCGGATATGATCTTTCAGTTCGGGAATCTGTTCGAGATTATTATTGATGGCTCCTAGAATATTTTCCATACGAGTTTGACGACCAATCTCTTGGTCCAATGCGGAGAGCCGATCATATTCAGCAAAAGCTTGGGGGTGTTTCGATTCTAAGGCCGCACGACCCACTGAGAGGCCGACTTTCACATCACGAGGTTCTACGGTCACTGCGGGAGTGACGGCGAAAGTGCCATTAGAAAAAATAATCATCGATGTGCCATTCTCAGATTGGAGTGAAGCCACATGTTCAACCGTTTGGCCGACCGTCTTTTCCCACGAAGAGAGAAGACCTGGAAAATTCTTTAGAAAGGCAGCTTTGTCTTGATTGGCTTTCCATTTTTCTTCAATTGACATAACGGCCTCACATTTTATGCTTGGGTGGAATGTGAACAGGGCTTGATGGTCAGGTTGAGAATGTCAGGTTATTGAGGATTGATGAGTTGTTTGGGAGCATCATGTCCCGGCATGAGTAAGCGCTCAACAATTTCTCCTTTACCAATATGACGCTCCATGATCTCTGTGACGTCAGATTCTGCACCCACCCAATACCACACACCCTCTGGGTAAATGACGACACTTGGTCCATATTCACATTGGTCAAGGCAACCAGCTTTATTGGCTCGAACGATTCCTTTGAGTCCCAATCGTTCCACTTCTTTTTTGAAAAAAGCATGGAGTTGTACTGACCCAGTATCGGCACAACATCCTCGCGGGTCGCCTGTGGGTCGTTGATTGATACAAATGAAAATATGGTGCTTGAATCCGCTCATTTTCGTGATTTTCTCAATGAAATACCTAGAAAAACGATAGCAATAGTCAGCGATAGTACCTGAGGGTTCTTGTGGGTGTCCAGCGGTTGTGTGAGTTAGAGTTTCATTGATTGAGGGGGTGGCTCATGGTGATTGGTGTACCAAAAGAAGTGAAAGATCATGAATTTCGTGTGGCCTTAACTCCTAGTGCCGTTCGTCACCTGGTATCTCTCGGCACGGCGGTACTTGTCGAAGTTGGGGCAGGAGAAGGGAGCGGATTTTTAGACCAAGAGTATGAAGCGGCTGGAGCTCGAATGGTCACAACTGGCCAGGAAATATTTGGAGAAGCTGAGCTCATCTTGAAAGTCAAAGAACCTCAACCGCAAGAGTTTCCATTGATTCAAGCACATCATACCCTCTTTACCTATCTACATCTCGCAGCCTCTAAGACATTGACTGAGGTTCTTATGGCTTCCGGTTGTATTGCCATTGCCTATGAACTCACCGA
>JBMYWX010000264.1:0-4505 GCA_049607825.1 Nitrospirales bacterium | reverse complement strand
ACCTTCGGAGAAGGCGGGTATCGAGGGCGTCGGGGAAGCTTTAAGACGGATAACAATCAGAGTAAATCGATTGTGACTCGGGTATCTGTCAGTCCTATTCTTGGCATTGAAGTCGCCGGCTCTCTTCACCATGGCAAATGGGATGATGAAGGACGACATGATTTGACCATCGTGGCTATTGATGGATTACTTCAACGTGGTCCTATTGAAATCCTTGGCGAAGCCGGCTGGACACACGTCGAGGGCGGAAGTAGCACACCAGCGGCTGCCAGTGGCATTCCTCCGAAGAAGATGGCTGGCTACTATGTTCAAGGGAATTATCACTTCATGCCGGAATTCTTAAAGCAATCTGCGCCAACATTCTTTACTGATGCCTCCACCTTTACAGGTGTGATTCGTTGGGGACAGGTCGATACCAACACTCAAAGCCGGAATAATGTGAACGACGTGTCACGACTGACTTTTGGAGTCAACTTTCGTCCCGTTGAAGACGCCGTTCTTAAGTTCGCCTACACCCTCAATCATCATCAAGATGATCCGGGACAGCGAAATGGCTGGCAGGTGAGCATGTCCACGTATTTCTAGTTTTGTGAAATATGTTTGACGAATTGAAATTTCTTTATGTGTAAACTGTTTCTTACGATTTTCTCTCTTACGTTGCTTCTGCCTGGGTGCGCGAGCTGGTCCAGCGCACCCAGGGTTGCAACGAACTGTTCCCCAGATACAACATGGAGTATTGCCCTCGCTAGTTTGCAGGAATTTGAACTTCGCAGAATCGATAAAGAAAATCGAGTGATTGAAACTGATTGGATCGCGGTTCGACCGAGCCGTCTCAGTGGTCTGACCGAAAGAGACCTCAATGAAGAACGCGCTCGATTTATTCTCACCATTGAACCTGAGCAAGGACGTAGCATCGTTTCAGTGAAACAAATTCGAGAGTTTTGGTCACCGCAAGGTGTCCAGTCGAGATCCTGGAGACAAATTCCACCGAATGAACAACAAGAACGCCAACTAGCGGCACGTATCCAAGGTCAACTTAAGAGGGAACCATGTTAATCTTTCAACTTCCATCTACTCTCTCCGTGAGATTTTTATTCGGACTTATTCTTTTTATTACTCCGGTGGGCCTGGCGCAAGCCCAAGTTCCACAAGAACGTATTTGGGATCACGAGTTGAAGCGATGGCTGAACGCAGAAGAGTTGGGTCATTTAGAAGTCTACTTCTCTGAAGAAGACGCAGCGAAAGTCATGTTTCCCGATTCCGAGAAAATTCGTAAAGAAAACCTCCCGCTGAACCCAGAGCAAAAGAACTTGATCCAGAAGCGAATCGGTTGGAAATTTCCTGAAGACACGTTTACCGTGTATATCGGAGAAACCAAAGGCAAGACTGACGGTTATGCCATCGTCCAGAATACGATAGGAAAACACCGACCAATTACATACATGGTCGGAGTCGACGCTGAGGGAGAAGTGACCAACTTTGAAGTACTCGTGTACCGAGAAGCGCGAGGTAACGAGATAGCCACCAAACGTTTTAATTTTCAGTATCAGGGAAAAGACGTTCGCGACCCTATACGTATTAATCGAGATATTATTAATATCTCTGGCGCTACCATGTCAGTGCGCTCTGCCAGTGCGGGGGTCAAGCGAGTTCTCGTGTTAGTGGATGAATTTTATTTAAAGCCACTCGGCCTCGGAAGCAACACATTAGTGGCTGGGAATTCTGAAAAGGGATTTCTTGAATCTCTTCTAGGATTTTGAATGAAGCATGACAGTCAATGCGAAATTTTAATACACGGTTTCGCCTTCGCGACACCGATCGACAGATCCGATTGGTCTATACCTGGTTCCTTCTTATCATGCTTGCAGGATTTATCTTTACATTCGTGTGGGCCCATAGCATGACTGATCTCTCGCCAAAAGGCTTAGCTCAACATTATCGCGGCTCAGATGCCAACTTTGGTGAACCCATGTCCTTTGGGCAATTGGCAGAAACAACACATTTTCATCTCTTTACCATGCCAGTTGTGTTCATGATTATGGTCCATGTGCTGTACCTCACAATGGCAAGCTCATTTACGAAAGTGGCAACGACATGGGTGTCCTTCCTTGGAGTCACCCTAGATTTAATTTCCCCCTGGCTGATTACGTATGTGTCACCAGTCTATGTTCTAACCATGCTTGCAGGGGACATCATGATGACGCTTGGGTTTTTGGTGATGTTTGTCGTTCCTATGCGAGAAATGTGGTTTCACAAGAAACCGTTGGTTCATATTGATTACGATGATTAACATGATATTTGTGTAGCGTGCGCAACAATTAGTCAGGCCAGAGACTATTAGTCCAGAGCCCATGAGAGTCACAACACTCTCATGGGCTCTTTTTTTGTTTTAGCTTTGAGGGGCAGACCCATCATCTGCTTCGAATAGAGCGGGGGATCTCCTCCTGGATCCCCCGCCCCTCATCGTTCATAGCTGGCAAGTGTACAGATGCGATTTTTATATTTTTCATATTGCGGAGGGATATCAATGAACATCCGAAATCAGGTCCACACATTAATGAAGCGTGGATTAGTAATCACGTCTCTTACCATAGGGTTAGGGGGACTGATCATAGTACCTAGCGTCTTTTCCCAGGAAGTCGAAGAGCTTGATCCAGCAGAAATTTCCAATGGTGAGCGCTTGTTTTTAGAAACTCGATTTGCACAATTCTTCAAAACATTTCTAGACAATAGTGGTGATACCAATACGGCTCTAAGCCAAGGTGACCCATCCCTTGATAAGGCCGTAAATTGGCAAGTGGCATCTGATCAATTTGCCGATGGTCCTTTCGCAGGACAATCCATGAATTGTCGAAGCTGCCATTTTGTGGATGAACTCGGAGTCGAAGATCCATTGACAGGTTATGGAATGCGCACGTATTCAGATTTCGCCAGGCGAAGCCCCATTCCCGCACGAGAAGACGGGAAGACCGTCACCGTTCGGAACTCTCCTCCTCTCGTCAATGCTTCGCTTCCACGAAGAAACTTCTTTCTTCACTTTGATGCCGAATTCACCACGATGGTTGATCTAGTCAAAGGCACATTGACGGGACGGAACTATGGTTGGCTAGCTGGAGAAGGTGCGACAGCCATTGCGCACGTCGCTCGAATCGTTCGTGAAGACGATGGAACTGGGGAATTAGCATCAGAATTCGAATCGCTATCCTATACCACCCTCCTGACAGGAACAGATCCAACTCTTCCAGATGGGTTTGTGCTTCCAGAGGAGTTTCGAGTCGATGTCGCCAATGCTACAGATGAGGAACTTTTCCATGCCGTCTCCAAGCTCATCGCCGCCTATACCGAAGATTTAGCCTTTTCCCAGGATGAAGATGGCAATTTCAACCTTTCTCCCTACGATGTCTTTCTCGAGACCAATGGGTTACCTCAACAACCCAGGAAATGGGAATCGGACATCTCCTACGGCAGACGCCTTCTTCAAAAAGTACAATGGTTGGAGCGGAGAGGACAGCTACAATTTGTCACCAGAAATCCGAATACCGACGATGGCGCCTTCGAATTTCATGATCAACTATTTGCCTTTGGGCAAAGCGAATTACAAGGGCTTAAAATCTTTTTTGCCCAAAAGCATCGTCGCCTTCAACCCAGTGATTTGGCTCAAGGCAAGATTGGTAATTGCACCGCCTGTCACGCTGCGCCCAATTTTACTGACTTTCAATTTCATAATACTGGGATAGCACAAGCAGAATATGACGGAGTTCATGGAACAGGAGCTTTTGGACAACTAGGGATTCCAGGCTTACGAGAACGCAATCGCAATCCAAATGAATACTTACCTGCCACAGAACAACATCCCCAAGCCAAGGAACCGTTTCGCGCAATTCCAACTTCTGCAAATAGTGAACTCACGGATTTGGGAATTTGGAATATTCTCAGCAATCCAGACTTCAGAAAGCCACAACGTAAGCTTTGGCTCAACCTCTGTAAAGACGTGCTCAACGGTGACTTTCGAGTGCTGAGAGTCATTCGACATTGTCGCCCAAGTCGGCTGCTCCCCAAAGCCATTGCGCGGTTCAAAACACCAGGCCTTCGCGACCTGAGTCATTCGGCTCCATACAGCCACACGGGTCAAGCAGACACACTAGAAGATGTGATTCGCGGCTACATCAAGAATGCTGACCTGCGAAGAGACGGAGAGCTTCGTAACGGAGATCGACGACTTAAAAAGATCGCTCTTGTTGAAGAGGACATCGCACCGTTGACAGCATTTTTGACATCGCTCAATGAAGACTATAACTAAGAATCGTTTGAATCGGCTTGGGATTTTCCCTTACCGAAATTTTTTAAAAATTGATAAAAATATTTCCCATGTCCTTCCGTTTAAACCCACTTTTCTTATCGCTCTAAGGAGAACATCCATGTCCACACACCAAAGGCTTTTCCTCCCTAGTCTGCCGTTACTAGGCATATTCACTTCCCTGGGAAATCATGACGGAAATTGGCTA
>JBMYWX010000263.1:0-4512 GCA_049607825.1 Nitrospirales bacterium | reverse complement strand
TCTGTCGGATCGCTCAGGAGCCCGGCGGGCCATCGATGCCATGCACTCATGTTTAAGATCCCAACAACCAGTAAGGCTGATCCCGCGTTTAAAACGCCTTTCAGGTGGCGCATTTGTGTTGTGAGATGTGCGAGATGATCATGATGAGGGTCGAGTGAGGGGGCTAAGGTGCTAACGGCCGCGAGTAGGACAATACAAGGTACGATAACGGCTAACGTATTTGCGAGGGCAAGAAGCCAATCGATATGATTGAGAAAGGTGGTTTCATAAATCCCCGTAGCCTGAAGCGTGTGGAAACTGAAATGATAAATAAGTTGAAACATCGCATTCCGAGTCATCGCACTGTAGAGTAGGCTCACAATTCCAGCAATGATCAACACACTTCCAATGGCCTTGACGATCACGAGGCGTTTGCCTGAATGTGAACGATAGATAATAGTGCTGCATAACACGCCCGCATAAAGACAGACGACGAGATTCACAACTGTTGTGGCAAACCAAATGTAGCGGGCTTTCATTTCTAAAAGTTTAAAGGATAATTGCCCCATGTCTTGTGATGCGATGTGAGCCCCAATAGTGGAAGGCAAATCAAGGATATTAGTCGTGAAGCTGACTTCGAATAGGATGGAAGCAAGAAGATAAACAAAGAGGGTCGGAAGGAGGAAGAGCAGATAGCCGTGTTTTGTGAAAAATGTGGAGGATGGCATTATTGACATACGGATAGTATAGAGTGACGGAAATCGTATAATAGGTCAATATGTCTGAAGAAATTTTGTGAGGTTGCTTTATGCCCTACGTTGCCATTCACAGTGCTGCACTACCTCATGGATCGAAATAGTGGAAGATTCTTTATGAGATATCGCTCCTCAGCACTGCTTTAGTTGACATTCCTTTGACTCGTAGCCTACAGTCGAACCCAACATACAAGCCGAGTGGATGGAGGGAAGTAGGTGAAACTCCTACGTGGTCCCGCCGCTGTGACTGAGGAAGACCTCAGAAGCCAGAATACTTCACCATTCTAAGAGCATCTTTCCCTCGTGGTCTGGGGAAAAGAGGTGAGGATGATGATACGGGTGTAATCCTCAGGGTCCCACAGGCCTTGGGGATTTTTTATTTTACTACATAGACAACATACGCGAATTTTTCTCGTTGGACTTTTATGGGCGATTGCCATGTGTGGTTGGACCGTGCCGTCGGCCCTTGGAAGTGATGAGTTATCCATGAAGAAACGACGTCAACAAGGAATTTTGACCGGGATGCCATTTATGGCTAATCTTGCTCCCCGTACTTTTCTTGATGACATGGGGCGCAAGCTCTTTCTTGCCAAACACCCCACGCGGATTATTTCCCTTGCTCCAAGTATCACCGAAATTCTTTTTGCCATTGGGTTAGATGATGAAATAGTAGGGGTGACTGAATTTTGTGATTACCCAGAGAAAGCAAAGGGGAAAACGAAAGTTGGTTATGCGCAGCCAAATATCGAATCGATTGTAGCTCTTCAGCCAGACCTAATCCTGGCCCCTAAATCATTCATGCGGGTTGATCTTCTCAAGAAACTTGAGCAGCTGAAGATTCCCACTTTTATTCTTGAGCCACACACGGTGGAAGAGATTATGGCGCATATCAAATTGTTAGGCCGTATGGTGGGAAAGTCGGAAGCGGCTAATGAGGAAACGACCTCCTTGCGAAAACACATTGCTAACCTCACAGATGAACTTAGGGGACGTGAACGTCCAAGTTTGTTGTATATCTTAAACTCTGAGCCGCTCATCACAGTTGGCCCAGGCAGTTTCATTCATCATCTCATTGAGCTGGCAGGTGGTCGAAATGCGGCTGAGCAGGCCACGACTCCCTATCCTCGCCTGAGCATGGAAGAAGTGTTGAGGCAAAACCCTGACATCCTCTTATTTCCAGTTGGACGCTTCGAAGGTATTCCCCAGGTAGAACAAGACCGATGGAAGCGCTGGGAGACTATAAAGGCGGTGAAAGACGGAAAACTCTTTCAAGTACAAAGTGACCTATTAAATCGTCCAGGTCCTCGAATTATTGAAGGGTTGAGGGTATTAGTTCAGTTTCTTCATCCTGAAATGTTAGGAGAAAAATAAGGAAATGTGTAAGCCAGAGAGTTTAAAAATCTTTGAATTAGTATTTTCGTTCTATATGAGAAGGTTGAACCAACAGTTGTGAAATCAACCGTAGATATACCTTCCTTATCGACGACTCATTCTTCAGCTGTTCCTGTGGAGCATGTGCCCTCGACGTCTTCTAAAAGTCCTCTTCCAACAAAATTTCATTCACTGACGTTTGGTCGTTGGTGCATGTGTGTTGGTTTTTGTCTTTTATTGGCAATGTGTGTCTTGATGGTGTGTTTGAGGTATGGGACTCAGGTCATCGATATTCAAAAAATAGTATATATTCTGTTTCAGAGTCTCACAGCTGTTTCCAGTGGCGATGCGGCAATGGATCCGACGAACGTGATTCTTCTTCATGTTCGGCTGCCTCGTCTCATTTTGGCCTTCTTCGTGGGGGGAAGTTTGGCTGCTGTTGGGGTCTCTCTCCAAGCATTGTTGAGAAATCCTCTGGCCGATCCGTCTGTCCTCGGGATTTCAAGTGGAGCGGCACTTGGAGCGGCAGTGGCACTCCTGTTTGGTATAGGTGGATCAATGTGGAGTCTATCAGCCTTACCGATTTGTGCCTTTCTCGGAGCGGTTCTTTCACTCTTGATTATTTATCGAATTGCCGTCACCCAGTATGGGTTTTCTATCTATACCTTGTTGTTAGCTGGCGTAGTGTTAAGCGCGATTTTTTCAGCACTCATTATGTTTCTCACCAGCATTGCGGACCCTAATCGTGCCTTCGGCATGCTTGCTTGGCTATTAGGTTCACTCACTGGTCCGGATTACGAAACATTAGCTATCTTGACAGTCTATCTTGGGATTGGTCTCTGTGTGCTGGGTTCTCAGGCACAGTCATTGAACCTATTGACCCTTGGGGAGGAAGCTGCACGATCACTTGGAGTTGAAGTTGAACGAGTCAAAAAAATGGTATTCTTTGCTACGGCTTTGATGACAGGAGCCGTTGTGGCGTTTAGTGGAGTGATTGGATTTGTGGGGCTCATTGTGCCGCATGCAGTGCGCTTGGCGTTGGGGGCAGATCATCGACTGTTACTTCCCCTTGCCGCATTGACGGGTGGGATGTTTCTCATGGCTGCTGATACTGTAGCTCGAACGTTGTTTAGCCCAGCAGAAATCCCTGTTGGGGTTGTGACAGCCCTCGTGGGAGGTCCGATCTTTCTCTATCTCTTAATGAATCGAAGAGCACAGTTGGTGACATGATGAATCAAAGGTCTTCAATAGCTATTCCTGCTTTATCAGTCCAAAAGTTGACTCATCGTTATCTATCCCGCTTTGCGAAAACCCCCAAGGCAGTCATTGAGAAATTGAGCTTTACGATTGAATCAGGCTCCATTATGGGAATTCTTGGACCCAATGGTTCTGGGAAAAGCACGTTACTCAAAGTCTTGGCTGGCGTCTTTTCTGTTCAAGAAGGTCAAGTTGAATTGCGTGGTCAAAATGTGCAGCGACTTTCACAATCTGATATTGCAAAAACTGTCGCGTTTGTACCGCAAGAAACCCAACAAATTTTTCCATTCACGATTGGCGAGATGGTTCTGATGGGGCGCTTCCCCCATCATGCAGGTTTAGGCGGTTGGCATTGGGAAGATCCTGAAGACTTAGCCATTGCAGAAACGGCTATGCAAGATCTTGATGTAGCACATCTGGCGGACCGACTGATTACTGATGTGTCAGGTGGTGAGCGGCAACGAGCGATTATCGCACGAGCGCTAGCTCAAGACCCTCAAATATTATTATTAGATGAGCCGACTGCGTTTTTAGATCTCCATCATCAATTAGATATTGCCAGAATCTTGCGCAGACTGAATCGAGATCGAGGGCTCACCGTTGTCCTTGTCTCCCATGATCTGAACTTGGCTAGTCAATATTGTGATCAGTTGATGTTGTTAGAGGGGGGACGAATTGTGAAGACTGGAACGCCGGAAGACGTAATTCAGCCTGACGTGTTGGAACGAGTCTATGGGTGTGAAGTATTAGTTGATAGGCACCCTCAATCAGGAATGCCGCGCGTATCATTGCCCCTGTAACAATCGTTGCTCGTGGTTCGTTACCTTTTATGAGAGAAGCATTTTTCTTTAATTTTTTAACAAAAGGAGAGGGGAATTTAAGGACTACGCTGGTAGAGATGGGGAAGCTGGTGTAAATCCAGCACGGTGCCGCCACTGTAAGCGGGGAGTGACTCTGCAATTGGCCATTGTGAGCCATAAGCTCATGAGAAGGCACAGAGGAACGAAAATCCGCAAGTCAGGAAACCCAGCAACTGTTTCTTCCATAAAACCCCTTCGAGCTAAAGGGAGGTGGATGATGTCCACGACGGTATCTCTTCGATTTTCTCTTCAGGTTTTTGTGTGTGCTCTTGTTTCTCTCCCCTTGTATG
>JBMYWX010000262.1:0-4539 GCA_049607825.1 Nitrospirales bacterium | reverse complement strand
CTCACAACAGCACTTACTCTGATGGCGCTTGGACTTTCGATGAACGCCTTGGCCTTCACCCCGGACCTGACCGAGGTCGATGGTCGGTCTGTTCCGATCGTGAAATGGGATACGACCTTGGAAAAGTTCGGATTTCATAAAGACAAATTTATTGGGCAACGATTTACCGCCCATTGCCCGAAGGCTCCTCGAAAGATGAAAACCACCGAAGTGGATAAGGCCGTGATCTACCCAAGTGATTCGTCAATTTGCATGGCCGGACTTCGCGCTGGGCGGATTGATAACAATGGTGGCCAGGTGACCGTCCAGCTCAATCCTGGTGGAGCCGTCCACGCGAGAAGTGCAACCGGTAATACCCGCAATATTTCGGTGATTCAAGTCCCAGGCACGGATGCCATCAATAAAGTGTACTTGGAGAATATTCCTGAAGTTGATTGGAACGCTAAGTTTACGAGAACAGGATTTGCCTATAAACATTTAGTCGGTCAACGGTTTACGTTTGACTGTCCTTCTGCGCCGTCCAACTTGCGGCCACGACGAGTTGTCGGCACCGATTCCTATGCATTTGATAGCGTAATTTGTCGAGCCGCGGTTCATGCGGGAACTATCACCAAAGACGGCGGAATGGTGACGGTCCAAATGAATCCTGCAATCAAACAACTGACAGGAAGCGTTCGGAATGGCATCGAGAGCAAGAAAGGGACGAGTGGTCTCAACGCTCTATCATTCGTTGATAATCCCGTCAACCCTTAGTCCGTATAGCATACCTAAGTCATGGCACTGCGGATAGGAGTGGAAGAATATGGGCCCGGACATTGTGACGGGCCCATATATGAGGAACGGATAATGGCTGCTCAGGCTAGAAGAACAAACAGTATCCCATTTCTCGGCCCCTTTGCCGCAGTCGGCATGATCTTTGGAACATGGGCTGCTCTGGGGTTCTTTGAATCCTGTATTTCACTCTGGCCCGCCCCCACTTTTTATTGTAAGCATAGTGTTCTGTTTTATTCGCTCTATGCATCAGGCACTACAGTGTTAGCCGGCCTCCTAGGTTGGGTGACATGTGTGCTCTATCATTCGGTGTCACCCCTTCCTACCAAGACTTCAGAACTTCCGTCGGCGCTGCGCTTCAATTTCCTTATGGGAGTCGTGTCCTATGGTCTCATTCGCTGGAATTTGCATGCTCCCGACATCGACAAGCCCTTTTTCTTTTGGATTGGAGTGACTCTACTTGCCTGTGGAATATTGCTGATCCTCATCAATCATTTCTCCCGTGAGAGAGACCAATCATGAAGAGACCGATTTGGAAATTTGTCGTGACCGGCTTTGCTATTTATCTTGGATTGTTAGGAACAATCAGTAGTCTGATAAACATTGCTGCGACGCTGACTGTGAATACGCAGATCCAAATGGAAGTGAAGAGTCCGTTAAATGAGGAAGGGGAATCACAGGATCATAAGCCTCGAGATAACCCGATTAGGCATCTGACTGAGGATCCGACTTGGACCATTGCTCTAAATGTGATCACTCTTACTGTTTCGATCTTTTATCAAGTGGGGGCCATGGCCCTCATCATGAAACCTCGTGGGGAACGAGTATTTTATGTTGCCATGGCTGTCTCGGTTCTTGGGATGATCGTGAAGACGGCCCCTTTTTGGGGAGAACATTCTGATTTGTTACTCACTGTTCTTTTCGCTTTGACTCCAGGCCTCATCACCGATTGTATTCTTGCCGGTGTTGTCTATGTGGGAACAAGGTATGGACGGAACAAACCGAATGGCGCAATTCATCAAGAGCCTTCCACCCCAACATCATCAAATTTTCCTTCATCACTCTACAGAAATATTCCGACGATCACAGGCTGTTTTGCTGCACTGTGTATTGGCGTACTCCCCTTTTGGATCATGGGCGTCCCTGGCGTTGAGAATAATTATGCTCAAGGTTGGAACATCGGATTTGATGTCATCATGTACTATCCCCTCGCGTGGATTATCGTAATTGGTGTTTCCTGGGGTCTGAAAAAGATCATGGCCAACAACAGTTATGAATCCTTGAACTTTGGGGTTGCCGTTTGTCTCAGTCTGTTCTTTGGCTTGGCGATTTTTCGACTCTTCCAAGCTATTAGCATGATGGCTACTTGAAGAAATGAGCCGAGAATCGATAACCACGACCATGAAGGAGAGATCGGTCATGAGAAGAGTTCTATTACTGATGGGGTTATCCTTATTTCTCATGGCAGGAAATTGTATGCATCATCCGGCTGTGGTGTACGAGAATCCAAGTGAGGACTATCTGAATGTAACGGGCACGATCGAAGATGGTCTGGAGTATAAAGTTACGGTGACCTATCTCAAGAGCGCTCGAGCTGGGGATTGCCCTGTGTTTGGGAAAGATCCAGACATTTGTCAGGTCAGACCGGAGGAATTCTCCTACGTTCCCCAGATCAATCGAAACACACACAAAGTCCATATCCCTCTGAAAGAACTGTCACCCGGAGTCGGCTCTTGGTGGGAGCCACATGATCTTTCTATTTGTGTCAGGCCTAAAAACACTCACTCTGGGCCGCACGAATGCCAAGTCCTGTTTTCAATCACTAAAGATCAACACGACGGCAACAAACTTATCGACCTCGTCTGTGCAATCTCACGATGGTCCTCACAATCGTATTCGTGTCACTCACCGGAACGAGTTGTTGAGCATGTCAGTCAACTCAATCGTGAGTACGTCGTCAATATTTCTCGGGAATCAAGTCTTGGCAATAGATCACATGATGAGAACTCAACAAAAATGTGAGGAAAAGTGATGATGCACACCAATCAATCTGGACTAATCGGAATTGGGCTTCGTCTAGCTGTCGGCATCGCATTAGGCGGCTACTTTATTGGACAAACAATGTACAACGCAAAAATAGCCACCAATACCGCAGAGGCCAAAGGACTGGCAGAACAGCGGGTGCAGGCGAATCAGGCCAATTGGAAGCTCGTCTTTCGCGTCACTGGGGATAAGCGCGGTGATATGTCAGGCTTATACAAGAAAGCGGAGAAACATCAGGATGCGATCATACAGGTTTTACAGAATAGTGGATTTGACAAAGATAAAATCGAAATAGGGGTCATTGATTATTTTCATCGGGAATATCGAGATACCAATCAAACAGTGGTGGATAAAAAGCACGAATTGGTTGGATCGATTAGTGTCGAAACGGACAAGGTCAAACTCGTATCCAAAGTGCGAGCTGGAGTGAATAAGCTCATGGCCCAAGGATTAGATATTGAAAACAAAGCCCCACGATATGTGTTCACCAAACTGAATGACATTAAGCCAGATTTGTTGCGAGAAGCGACACACAATGCGCGACTGGCCGCCAATGAATTTGCAGAAAACGCAGGCGTGAAAGTCGGAGGCATTCGAAGGGCAAGACAGGGCAATTTCTATATTCGAGATGCCGGCGAGAATTCTGGTGATTCACGAAAGGTAGAAAAAGACGTTCGAGTTGTGACCACCATCACCTTTTATCTCACAGATTAAATAGAACATATCCAGGCAGGTAAAATCGGAGGGAGTTGCACTTGTGATGGTTAATCTCGAGCACTGTGACGCCATTACATTACTATTCACGGCAAGTGCTGCATTACGAGGAAACCAGCTCAAAGATGCAGCACTTCTGTATCACGCTGGGAAAATTCGAGCCAAAATCGATCTCGCCCATTATAAGTCTGTAAGTAAATGGGGAAATGGTCCTTCTCAGGCAATGGGCAACCTTATTCATATCGTCTCCCAACAGATCAACAGCCACCCGGCTTTTTCCATGCCCACAGCCTAATATGTGATGGCTGTTAGTCTTGAGAAATGGAAGCCTCAGTATACGAGTGCCTATGACCCTAGATAGAAACATGAGTCCGTCCCGAACTTCCAAGAAGTGCAAGAAGATTGTAACGAGCTGAAGAATCAAAGGGTACGCGAGCTTCAGGACTCTGCTATACAACTCCGCAGTAAGGAATAAGCCAAAGTATGTCTGAGAGCAATGGCAATCATTCAAAAAACTCTTAGCACTTAATGGATTCTCAGACCTCATGGTCTTATTCATGAGAGAAAAGAAGAGGAAGAGAAACACACAATGCCTATCATCTTATTATTCATTCTCTGTATATTCTGGAGTGATTCTGCTCTTGCGAATGACTCCTCGATTAATACGCAAGTTCAGCAATTGCTCAAACAAGACAAATGGACAGAAAACGTTGAACTGGTCATGGCCAACCTCGAGCACTGCCATGCCATCACGTTACTGCACACAGCACTTGCCGCTAAACAGGTGGGGCAAATCAAACGTGCAGCCTTTCTCGTATATATGGGAATTATCCGTAGCGAAATAGATCCGAAACATTACACGTTCGATGGAAAAGGTGGCAAAACGCCACATGAGCTGGGATTCACCATTCATAATGTCGTATCACGAATGAGAGACCACCCGGACTATTTCACGGCCTCTACTTTCACCGAGGTAGCCGATGGCTTGAAGAAATGGGCGCCGCCCTATAC
>JBMYWX010000261.1:0-4588 GCA_049607825.1 Nitrospirales bacterium | reverse complement strand
AACTCACATAAATCTGCCGTGACTTCCTGTGCAGGGGCCTTTTTGAAACCACCCATCCATTTCTTGTCCTTAATATCACGAACGGCAACAACTGCATTCTTCAATCCTTTACTTCCATCAACTTCCACTTCCTTTAACAAACGGGTATTCCCATCAGCACTTTTGCTGGCATTTTTTTTACAAAATTCCACATTAGGAAATTTTGAAAACGCAAATTCCTTTGGAGCAGGGACTTTGCCATTAAAGGTCACTTTGCCTTTGATTGTTCCACCTGCTTGTGCAATCATGGGAGCGGCTAAGAGAGCGGCTCCTGCAAGGAGACACACAGTAAGAGATTGACGATTCCTCATAATACTTCCTCCTGGTTGAGAATAATTAGATTGCTAACGAGGGGGGATAAATACTTGCGGTTTTAAGTAGATCTCCCACGCACGAATGTTTTTGTCTAAAAAGTGAGTAGGAAAACTGTTGAAACCTCGTTAATACGTTCACTTTCATATATACCAAGAAGGAAAAAAACGTGTCAAGGTAACAGGCAGACAACTTTGTAAATATAAATTTCATAAGACTTTGATTTTATTTGTTTTTATAAACATGTCCCATTTAGTGTCATCCATAAAAACAGACAGATACTACAAGTATTTATACGTATTCATTTCATATTTCCGACCAACTCTTGATAGCGAAGAGGAAACTCTCTAGCCAAGTGAAATGGCTGTGAGCATATCGTGTCCGTGCAAATATATGCTGTCGCTTTTTTGAGCCTTGGAAAGGTAATTTCTCCTATTTTTAAGGAATGTACGTCAGGGTCTAACAATCGGACGATTTTTCCAGGAGCATACAACTGTAACCCTTCTTGGAAAAGCTGCATTGTGTTCTCATCTTCTCTTATTCCCACAACCACAATATGAACTGGATATTTGAGAAATCGATCAATAGACATCCCAGCCAACCCTAGGGGAAGTGCCCCGGATACCCCTAAGACATATTGCAATATTCGTTTCGCGGCATTTCGATAAAAATGATCTTCAGTAACGTAGAAGAGATTTGACAACAGCAGCGCTGCTTGTAAATTTTCTTTTAATGATTTGTGTGGGAACTTTAAGAGCCCTTCAGCAGCTGCTCGAGCAGGACGGTCATATAATCCACCACCCTGCTCATCTTCTAAGAACGTGAGAAAGTCCCTAGTAAGTCCTTCAGCCTTTTCAATGTACGTCATATCACCAGTCGAAAGTGCCGCCTCAATTAATGCCCCGGTAAACAAGACTTGATCTCCGAGAAGCCCAAATTCCTGAAGCTGTCCATCGACTTCACGATGAGCCATGCCCTTCCCTGGTTCATAGCGTCGAAGATATAAGTAATTGAGTGACTTCAAGGCGATTTCTAAAATCTGTTGACCTCCTTGCACTTGATACACCTCTAGAAAACTTTTGATCATCAACCCATTCCAGCCTGTATAGATAGTCTGATCAACATAAGGCATCCCTACCTTAAGGCGCTCCACTTCACTCAATTCGAAATATTCTTCTCCAGACATGACGATATGACGAGAGTCCACAACATTTTTGATATCAGCATCCTGACTCGCAAAAAACCCCCGCCCCTTTTCATCGACTAAAAACTTCCTGACATAGCCTAGAGTATCTTCTACCACCATGCGATAACGATCTTCTTTTGTCACTTGATAGGCCTCAAGGTAGTTTGAAAGATTCATGGCTTGAAGATGAAGCATTTTTTCAAAATGAGGCTGAGTCCAATCTGCCTGCTCGGCATATCGATAAAACCCTCCCCAAATAGGATCGATGAGTTTTTGTTGTTGTCCTAACGTCTGCAAAACCATCTGCTTGTATTTACTATCCAGAGTCTTATGATAGCGACTAAAGAGAAAACTAAGGGCCTCTGGCTCAAAAAACTTTGGGGCAGCTCGAAATCCCCCGTGTACCTCATCAAAGTTTTGCTTAATGGTTGCAGCCATCTGATCAACAATTGCACCATCAATCGCTCCTGTAGGACGAACTCTATTCTGTCTGGCTTCTTTGACTTTGGCCCATATCTCAGCGGCCTGGCCTAATAGTTTCTGTTTATTCTGACGATAAAGACTCTCTGATTCCAGAAGGGCTTCGTGTAAATCTTCGGTGTCAAGAAAATTAGCCTGGAACACAATCTCTCCACTTGGTAATAAGATGCTTGTGGTTGGCCATCCTCCATTGCGATACCGAGCTTCAATGTCTGGCCGCTGATCAGTATCAACACGGATAGAAATATAACGAGTGTTCAATAAATCAATAATCGAAGGCGCAACATAGGTCGTCTCATCCATCACATGACAGGCATGACACCACACTGCGGTCAAGTCGAGTAGAATAAGCTTGTCTTCTTCTTGAGCAACTCGAAACGTATCTTCATTCCATTCATTCCAATGAATGACAGAGGGTCCACCCGAAGCTGAATGTTCTGATGCTAGGTTATGGGAAGACTGAGTAGATTGACATGAGCTGCAGCTCAACAAAAAAACTACAAAAGTCATCCACTTGAAATTTAATCGAATAACCATATCCAAAACGCTACATGACACAAATAATAGAAGACAACTAACCGATTGATAAAATTATCGCGGCGGGAAAAACAAGGAAGACATTACAACTTATTGGGACGAGAAAGCACACGAACGATAGCGGCTGCCACGGTCGCTCGAACGGCTTCATCTTGATCACGTAATGCCAATTTTAGCCGAGAAAGAGCTTGACGACTTCCAATACGACCTAATGAGCGAGCCGCTGTAATTCTAGGTTTAGGAACTGGGTCCTTTAATAACAAAAATAATGTCCCAATGACATCTCGTCCTTGACCGTTCTCTAAGGCCTTAGCAATGCCAGATCGAATTCCTGGATTTTTATCTGGCACTAATTCACTCACCGTTTGGGCCACAAGACTAAACGGACTACTGAGATGAAGCAATGCCGCTACGGAAGCCGCCCGAACACCTGGATTGGAATCCTGTAATGTCTTTGTTAAAGCTGGGACTGCCTTCTCAGCTTTCAGCTTGCCAAGACTCACGGCTGCAATACTTCGAACGGCTGGGCTTTTCTCATAAAGTGCAGAAAGTAACAAGGGAATAGCTTCTGCCATTTGGCTCTTCCCAAGGGAGGCCGCGGCCGCACCTCGAATAGAAGGCTGGCGATCTCTGAGACCTTTCTCAAGAATTTCAATCGATCGAGTATCGCCTAACTCTCCCAACACTCGGAAGGCAGCACCACGTTCATACCCTTCGTTCTGTTGCGCACTCTTCTGTACGTGTTTCCAAAACTCTGCATGTCCTAGATTAATCATAGCGCCTGCTGCAGCCACTTGAACGATCACCTGCTCATCATCAAGAAAAGGTCGAATAAAGGAATGACTGGCTCTATCTCCTGATCTACCTAGCCCCTTTAATACTGTTGCTCGCACTAAACCAGCTTTATCCTTAAGACCGAGGAGAAATCTCTTTGATTTTTGTCCAGACTCTAGCCCGGCTAACCCTTCAGCCGCTAAGGCTCGAATCATTCCTGATCCATCTCCTAATCCCTCTTCTAAATGGGGCACCATGTCTTCTGAATGAATCTCTTTTAATGCAGTGTACGCTGCCCCTCGAATTTGCTCACGCATATCAGCCCGAAAAGGTAAAATGACGGATACGGCTAACTCTCGAAGCAGTGGCTCATTCTCTCGTCCAGTCGTCTTCACGACTTTCTCATAAGCCTGAATACTTTCAGAGGTTTTCCCAAGACGTGCAAAGCTCAAGATTTTTAATCGTTGAAGAGAAACTGATGCCAGCTCATCCTTACTAAGTTTCTCGAGCAGATTAAGAACATCCTCGAACTTTGATTGCTTATACGCTAGCTGCACATCGGCAGCATCAGGTTGACTCAAAGATTCTGCCGCCCATAACCATTGTTCATCCACAGGAATCACAAATAAAAACACTGCCAATAAAACCATGGACAACATTGACTTCAAGTTTTGGATTCTTGTTTTCTTAAAACTTCTCGACTGTCCTTTACCATGGAAATACATACGACCTCCGCCAGAACCAACTTTATGAGACAGACATCTAATCATGTGCATCGTCCTTACTGGTTACTTCTTTAGGGGAACGGCTTCTTGAGCTTCAACAGTTCGATAGCCAAGAGGAGGGTCGAAGAAATAGTCCGGTTGATTGGATAGCACAAGATGGTCATATTCAACCCACCAGTCTTGATCTTGACTCAGAAGCTTAAGTAACACCTGTCGTTCGACATCCACCCATTCATAGTACTTCTCAGAATGTCCAGATTGCCGCTGCACTTCGACTTCGTAGAGTAATGCCGAGCGCGTGCCAACCACTGCATCGCCAATAAAAGTCCGTCGTATTTCTCCATCCAGGATAACGGATGTTGGCAATAGATCCATCTCCGTTACCGGTACACTCAAGACTAGTCGTCGCTGTGAGTATATGTACCAAACTTTCCTTTTATCACCTCGAACAATGGTCAGTCCCGCTATGCCAAGCTCAGTTTTCACTCCTCCCAAATACTCTATGCGATACCGATCGCCTTTTACAAATAGTTGA
>JBMYWX010000260.1:0-4607 GCA_049607825.1 Nitrospirales bacterium | reverse complement strand
GTCTCACGCAGGACCTGGAGGATATGATCCCGTTCAACCCCTTCCAAGGTGGCCTTAGACTTAGCAGATGCGGGTTTTTGATGTGGAGCCACTTTCAGATCGGTTAAGGGAAGTGCGAGCACAGAGCCTTGCGAGAGGATGACGGCCCGTTCAATCATGTTTTCCAACTCTCGAATATTGCCGGGCCAGTGATAGCGTGCAAGGGTGTCCATGACCTTCGTGGGAATCGTTTCAATGCTTTTGTTCATCCGCTGGGCATAGCGTTGCGTAAAATAGCTAACCAGGACCGGGATATCGTCCGGTCGTTCCCGTAGCGACGGAAGCATGATGGGAAAAACATTTAAGCGGTAATAGAGATCGCCTCGAAACTGTCCGGCCTCAACCATGTTGGCTAAATCTCGATTGGTGGCCGTGATTAACCGCGCGTTCACCTTCATGGTGCGTGTACTTCCTAACCGCTCAAATTCCTGTTCTTGAAGCACCCGCAATAATTTGGATTGCAGTTCGACTGGGATTTCCCCCACTTCATCTAAAAAAATGGTGCCTCGGTTCGCGAGTTCAAACCGACCGGGCTTTTGCGCGATGGCTCCGGTAAAGGCACCCTTTTCATGACCGAACAATTCACTTTCTAACAATCCTGTCGGAATGGCGGCGCAATTCAATTTGACAAACGCTTGATCTTTTCGCGAACTCAGTTGATGCAGGGCTCGGGCGATCAATTCCTTACCCGTTCCCGTTTCGCCTTGAATGAGCACGGTCGAATCCGTCGGGGCCACGATTTCCACTTGCTGAAGCACCTTCTTGAGTTTGGCGCCCTCCCCAATGATGTCCTCAAAGTTCCGGCCCGTGCGGAGTTCATCTTTCAGATACACATTTTCTTGCTCCAGCTTGTCTTTCAACGCTTTGATTTGTTGATAGGCCAGAGAATTATCTAAGGCAATCGCAATTTGTCCAGCCACCAGTGTGAGCAGTTCAGCAACATCTTCTCCAAATATCTGTTCTTGGGAACTAGCCATGTTCAAGGTCCCGAGGACCTTGTCCCGAGTAACGAGTGGCGCATAAAATCCCGTTTTCATGCCAGCCGTTAATAACTGCTGGGTAGTTTCCGAGGGAGATTTCTTCATATCCGATTCATTCGACACCACTGCTGTGCGACTCTGAAACACGCGTCCGGCAGGCGTATCATTGAATCCAATCAAGCCTCCAACTTCTAGCACCCCCTTGCCACTTGGAAAATCTAGCACATGGCGTTTGAAGCAATGGGATTCTGGAACGTAGAGGTACAAACTGGTAATTTCATGAGGGATCACACGACGTAAGGCCGAACAAATAGATGTGAATAGATCACCTAGTTCGAGGTGGGATACCACAGCATTGTTCACATCCAGCAGGAGGCGTAAATGATCACGTTCGCGGGTCAGGTCCTGAAGATGCGTCGAGGAATCGCTCTCGTCGGCCATAAATGGTTCCTAAATAATATTAGAGGGGTTATAACAAATTCAGGAACGCATAGCTGTTCATGAATTGATGAGGTAGTTGAAGAATTGTTTGAACAGGCAGCTCAGGGCATATTTTCCACCGATGGATATCGCACTCTAACGTCAGCTGTTAGTAAAAACCGAATGCCCACTAAAAAAAGCGCATCTTTCTCCTCTCCAATTTCTATTTTGGCTTTTATGTCTAAATGAGTCAAAAGCACAAATTGAAAATATACTAAAGATATAGGAGGCACAGTCAGATTTTCTTGATTTATTTGAAAGCTAAGGAAGATGAATGGGATTAAGTATAGCAACAGAATTATGAGGTCGAAGTTCTCTTTTTGGGTATTCCTGCCGTCTTGAGCATTTCGACTGCCGTTTGACGTACGGCTTTCGTTACTTCAGACCCACCAAGCATACGAGAAATTTCATCTTCCCGTTCCTTCTCAGCAAGCTGATGCACACGCGTGACGGTTTTGTTATCACCCACTTCTTTTTCAATGTGGAAATGGGCATGGGCTTGCGAGGCAAGTTGTGGAAGATGGGTGATACAAAAGACTTGATGATATTGAGCAACATCTCGTAAGCGTTTGCCAATCACGTTCCCCACTCCCCCACCAACTCCGGCATCCACTTCATCAAATACTAACACGGGGATTTCGTCTGCTTCTGAAAGCACTGACTTCATGGCTAACATGACTCGAGATAATTCACCTCCAGAGGCAATCTTGGCGAGTGGATGTAACGGCTCTCCAGGATTGGCTGAAAACATGAACTCGACCGTATCTTTTCCAGTTTGACCAAACTTCTCAACATCAGTTAATGCATCTACCTGCACCGTGAGTCGAACGTTACTCATTTTCAACTCGGCAAGTTCTTCTCCAATTTTTTTCTCAAAATTCTTTCCGGCCTTCTGCCGTTTTCTTGAGAGGTCTTGTGCCTTTTTTTCTACTTGTCCACGTGTGCGCTCTACCTGTTGACGCAATTGCTCAATCTGCTGCTCTATGTCCGTGCTCCCACTCAGTTCAGATTCCAATTCTTCTTGCAAATTGATTAACTCATCAATCGAAGCATTATATTTCTTTTTCAGGCGCTGGAGTTTGGCAATACGATCATCAAGTTCGCCAAGTCGTCCTGGATCATATTCAAGTGTTTCCCGATACTGACGAAGACCATCAGCATACTCTCGAAGTGTGACGGTAGCTGTCTCCCCTAACGGCGACCACTCCTTAATACTTGAATCAATTGTCTCGAGTTCTTGGATACGACTGGTGATGACTTGCAGTCGTTCCACGACCGAGGCGTCGCCGTCATAAAGGAGTTGATAAGATTGCTCAACGAGTTCACCAATTCGCTCTCGATGACGGAGTCGTTGGTGCTCTAGCGTCAAGGACTCTTCTTCGCCAACTTTCAGATTGGCGTCTCGCAGTTCTTGATACTGGAATTGCTTCATCTCGAGATGCTGCCCCTGCTCGTCACGCTTGGCTATCGCCTCTGCCAGCATCTGCTCCTGCCGACGCCATTCATGATAGTTTTGCGCATACGTCTCCCTCAAGGCCTTCGTGCGACCAAATCCGTCTAACACATCAAGTTGTGCCTGCGCGGATAACAGCGACTGCTGATCGTGTTGTCCATGAATATCAAGCAAGTTTCTAGTTAAGGCTTGCACGCCTTGTATGGGTGTGAGTGCTCCATTGATGTAGGTTTTATTTTTCCCAGAACGGGACAGCACTCGCCGGATGATCAGCTCATCCTCATCAGAACTCAGAAGATCCTGCTCTCGAAGATGTGTAATCAGAGGACTATTGGAAGGAAGAGTGAATGCGGCTTCAATGGTGGCTTGCTCAGCTCCTGAACGTATGTGTTCCGCTGAAGCCCGACCACCAGCGATGAGCTCGAGGGCATCAACCAACAATGATTTCCCTGCTCCCGTTTCGCCGGTCAGGACGATAAATCCTTCCGGAAATTCAAGTTGCAGTTGATCAATCAGTGCGAATTGTGAAATACGGAGCTCGGTGAGCATAGAACCCCGTCATCAACGCAACGGGCTTAGGCCGTTGCGGATGACTGTTCAAGGAGGGAATCAATGACTTGCTTAAATTGCTGTTTGGAGCGGGCACCCACAATTTTCTCAACTGGCTCGCCGCCCTTAAAAAATAAGATGGTCGGGATGCTCATGATTTGGAACTTTCCGGCGACTTCAGGCACTTCATCCGTGTTCAGTTTCATGACTTTCAATTTACCCTGATATTCTTGAGCGAGTTCTTCTACCACTGGGGCCACCATTTGACAGGGACCACACCAGACTGCCCAAAAATCAACCATCACAATATCTGAGGATGTCGCTACCTCTGTTTCCCAATTTTCTGCCGTAGCTTGTGCAACCAATGTGGACACGCGCGCCCCCTTTGCTAAACATGAGTGAAGTCTGTTCCCAGCAAGTCTTCATCCTAAACCGAGATTCCAGATAGTGTCAACAATTATGCGTATCTTGTGATTCGTATCTGGTATTGCACTTCACGCTTCACGAACGACATTTCACGTTTTCACCAATCCCATTTCTCAGGCGACCCAGACCACCAATCATCAGGATTGGCCTTACGCCATTTTGTCTGTTGCATCCATAGTTTTTCTGTTTGCTTTTTATCAAGACGATTGGCCATGGATGATGTGATATCAAATTGTTGGCGGAGCCCTTCGTGCATCATTTCTCGAGCCATACGTGGCATCGCATTTGGTGGATCAATGATATCAATCAACTCTCGTGATGTGAGGTTTAAGGCAACCTGCCCCACCTTGACCCAGTCATCTTTTTTTTGAAGCGCGGCGAGATAGCCCTCTATGGCTTCATACACATAGGCCAAGTACACATAGCCTTCCACGGACGGATATTCATCTAAATACTCTTGGCAAGCCTCGACAGCACGCCGATAATCCCCAGCTGCTAGATAAGTATCTGCACGATGTAAATGAGAGGCGGACAAGGCTTCCTGTATTCGCTTTTTTGCCTTAACCTCCTGTACCGAGAACAAAACAAAAGTCGAACAAAATACCCCAAAGATCACACATCTCGTTACGACTTTAAGAAACATTGTATTCATCATCTTGCGACCTCCTACACATGACTTT
>JBMYWX010000259.1:0-4629 GCA_049607825.1 Nitrospirales bacterium | reverse complement strand
AGAGCAAGTATTTAAAATGGGCGGGAAAATCGTGCGAACTCAAAATATTACACAGTCCGCGATTGGAAAACCGAATCTCTGGACTACTGTAGTCGCCTGTGGGGTATTTATTCCCCCGGAAAACGTGCCAGTTGAAACCGTCAGCAAGTCTAGACGGAAAAAGTCACAGAAATAATCTAGGAATCTTTCTTCAGGGCATCGTTCTCCGTTACGTGTATTTCTTCGTTTGTCCTCACTGCACACGTCTAATTCCAGATGTGCTCACTCACGCGAAAATTCAGCCCATAGTATTGTATGGTCTGATGGATTGTCTTTTTGCCGTGGACCAAGGTCAACCGCAACCTTAATACAGGATTTGGCTAAGACGGGTGTTGCAAGAATATGGTCAATTCTCCAGCCTCGGTTGGCCTCTAACGCGGGAGGTTGTCTGTAATCCCAGAATGTAAATTGTTGCTGTTTCGGATAATGGGCGCGAAATACATCAACGAATCCCCAGCCAACGGTTTTATGGTAGGCCTTCCGAACCTCCTCATGAAAACAAACATGTTTGAGATGTTTTTCTGGGTGATGTACATCGATAGCTTCTGGGGCGACATTCATGTCGCCACACCAAATGGTTGGTTTTTCCTGTGAAAAATGTCGTTGGAAATATTGAGTCAGTCTTCTATACCAACCTAACTTATATTGGTATTTTGGTGAATCAAGCGCGAATCCCTGGGGGACATAAGTGTTGAGAATAGATATTCCCTCGATGTTAATGCACATCAGTCGCATCGGGTCATCTTGGTGCTCTTCGTCATCCCCAAAACCAAATGAGACCGTTTCAGGTCGTGTTCGACTGAAGATGGCAATGCCGTTATAGGATTTCATCCCGCGAAAGGCGATGTGATAACCTGTCTTGGCAAAGGCATCTAAGGGGAAATCGGCATCCTGCACTTTGGTTTCCTGAAGGCATAACACGTCAGGTTTTTTTTGGATAAGCCAGTCCAAGACAATAGGAAGGCGTTTACGTATTGAGTTCACGTTGTATGTAGCAATCTTCATTATAAAAAACGTATTTCGTGAAACGTGAAGCGTATTTCGTACAAAAACGAAAAAACGCTTCCTACGCTTCACCCTTCACAAACGACGCTTCACGCTTCTCCCTATGAGTAAGTCATTTTCACCAGAAGAAATCGCCTGTGTGGCTGATACAGAGTTTTTTCGCACCAAAGCGAAAATCACGCTTCAGGTCCGGAAGATTTTTGAAGAACTTCACATGCATCTCAAATCAGAGCTGACTGGACGTGATTTTGTGGCCCCACAGAGTTTTCGTTCTGAAGCGGTGCAATTTGTGAAAGGGGAACATTTAGAAGATTTTCCCTATCAATATCTAGACTTTCCACGGCACTATACGCGAGAAGAAAAGTTTGCCTTTCGCTCTCTCTTTTGGTGGGGCCATCATATGGTTTTTGCGTTCATGCTGGAGGGACCTCACATTCGACGCTACAAAGAAAACCTTATCAATCACTATGCGACAATAGCCGATAGGAACATCTGTCTGTGTCTTAGCTCATCATTGTGGGAATGGAAGAATGGGCCAGGCTACACCATGGAGTTGACTCATGATCGCAAATCCCAAACTGCAGCAGTGTTAGCCAATCGATCTTCTCTGAAGTTGGCCCGTTTTATTCCCTTGACAGACCCAATTATTCAATCTGGCCAATTAGTAGAAGTTGGCCATGACACCTTCCGTACCATGCTACCCATAATTCTTCCTTAAACTCGTCGTTCGTATCTCGTGAAGCGTATCTCGTAAAAAAAACTGAAAGGCTCTTCATACGAAATACGAACGACGAGAGACAAAGTACGTTTTCTCCTTTTTAGTCTTCCTCCGCTAGTCCCAGCAATGTTAAAAGCTGCGGAACGGTGTATGAGGTCTTGAGGTCAAGCGTAATCATCGTAATGCCGGCAGATTTTAAGATGGTTGAAACCAGTTCTTCCTTCTGAGGTGGAAGCGTTGCAGTGGGTTCTGTTGTCTTGAATCGAATGATTTTCTCAAGTTGAAAGGTGCCTGGATGAATCAGTGCAAGATCTAAGCGGATTGGCTGGATGGCTTTCATCATGGCTTTTCGTACTTCACGATCTTTTTCCTCAATGGTGAGTACCGATGACAGGGGAAGTTTTGCCAGGACGAGATAGCTATCTTGTACGGCCAAGCGAACCATATTGAATATGGAGGCTTCAGTACTGAGAAACAGTGGTCGAGGTAGAGCCGTGAGATTGTCTGGTAATGGCGGAATGGGAATGTCTGTTGTATTGGGTGGAGAAGAGGGCCGACTCCAAATGAACCAAATACTCAATACGATAATGACAAGTATGAGAACAAGGATGATGGGAAACGCAATACTCGGCAATTGGGAGAACAGTGATAGTTCTGGTGTGATCCCAGAAAGAAGAAGTTCGAGGTTCCCTGCGTTCACCGGCTAGCTTTCGTTCGACCAGGAGTGATTGTCCCTAAAATCACGGGATGTTGTGCTCCGGTGACGGAGGGGACGTTTGCGCAGGTGCCGTGAAAACTTTGATAAGCCAGTATCGCGAATGCAATCGCCTCAAAGGCTTTGCTGTGTGATCCACAATTATCCATCGTTCGGACCGGGATGGGAGCAAAGGCACGATTCAATTCTTTGACGAGAGATGCATTATAGATTCCTCCACCACCGATGATGACTTCATGAACGTCATCATCAATCCAAGTTTGGGCATCGCGGATAGACTGCGCAAGGAATCGACAACAGGTTGCAAGCACGTCAGAAAGGGAAAGACCACGCTTCTCTGTTCTTTTGAGTAATTTTAGGACATAGGCCTGTCCAAACTCTTCTCTTCCAGTAGATTTGGGTGGCACCTTGCGCAGATAGGGGTGAGTGAGAAGAAACCGTAGAATGGTTGAGTCTACGTGTCCTTGCTTAGCGAGTCGACCTCCACGGTCCATCGTCTGCTGGCCCTTTGACAGATTCGTGGTCACTGCATCAAGCAACATATTGCAGGGCCCCGTATCAAAGGCGCGAACCTGAGCAAGGTCTGAGCCGGCTGGAAGCAGTGTGACATTGGCAATTCCACCCAGATTGACCACTAATCTGGTTCGGGACTGATGATGAAAAAGGAGATGATGGGCGTAGGGGGCCAGCGGCGCGCCTTCTCCGCTAGCGGCCATATCTCTAGAGCGAAAATCAGCAATAGTGGTAATGCCCGTACGCTCAGCGATGACGGCCGGATCACCGATTTGCAACGTCGATCGAATAGGGCCAATACCAGCTTCGTGTGTGGGTTGAGGCAGGTGATGAAGGGTTTGTCCGTGCGAGCCGATGAGTTGTACCTGTTTCGGTTTAAGTCCTGCGCGTGTAATGGCTTTAAGTGTCGCCTTGGCGAAGATCTCACCAATCAGCGCATTTAAGTGACAAATCTCAGCCACCTGTCCCTGTTCTGCTGCTGCTAAGAGTCGCCGGCGAAGCGTTGGTGTATATGGAATAGCATCAAAGGATTTCAATTTTACTTTGAGGCGATGCTGTGACCCTCGTATGTCGACAATCGCGACATCGACTCCATCTGCGGAGGTTCCAGACATCAAGCCAACAACGATCATGGTTGATCACCATTCGAGTGTAGGGAATAACGGGTCCCTCGTGAGGTGTGAAACGTGAAGCGTGAAACGCGGGAACAGGAACGTGAAGCGTCGCTCGTGAAGCGTATTTCGTAAAAAAGAAGAAAGACTCCTAAGACGAAATACGAACGACGAGATACGAGATACGTTTTTTTCTTCATTTAGTTATGTAGTTATGTTTTTTTCGATCAAAGACCATCCCCGTTTGTTCTTGATCGGAAAAGCCCAATGTTGCGTAGAAGGCTTGTTTATCTCTGGTGCAGAGCCAAAGCAATTCCACATTCTTGAGAGAGGGATGATCAAGGATATGACGCATGAGCTGTGTGCCAATATCCTGCCCTTGATACTGTTGGTCGATGATGACATCCCAAATGGATGCACGAAACACATAGTCAGTCAAGACACGCCCGAATCCAATGAGGGACGTATCCTCCCAAGCTGAAATCACAAGATCGCTATTGGCCAGCATGGAATACGTATCTTCACGCGTACGACCACGGGACCACTGGGCTTGATTCAGCAAAGGAGTCAGCAGTTTGGGGTCAAGATTTTTGGAATCAGAAAATGTAATCATCACTAGAGATTAATAGCTGCTCTGTATTACACTAAATGGCTACCAAAAAACTAGTGACGTAGGGAGATTGTCTTATGCCGATGCTTGTCAGGAAATGCCCAAAATGTAGTCTGCTCTTTTGGATTAAAGAGCAAGATATCGTGTATTCCGATCCCAACACGATGAAAGTGAACTGCACGCACTGCAAACAAACCCTCCGTATTCCTCTCGTGACCCAAGGAGCTAATGCTGGGGCTCCGAAAATGGGACATTGAGCTGAGTGTGAATGGCAGAGATCAACTATCACAGCTAGGGTTTGTGACCTAACACATCTAGAGTGTTACCTGTTGCTTTCTCCTTTCTGGGATTTCCCATGTTTATACCCCAATTCCTGTGCTGTAGAAAGGTGAGAGAGAGAGATGAGAGAAGAAACCAT
>JBMYWX010000258.1:0-4630 GCA_049607825.1 Nitrospirales bacterium | reverse complement strand
TTTAGGGCTCCGTCCGTTATTGGATCTCGACTTGCGTCTTGGTGAAGGGACAGGTGCCTGTTTAGCTATTGGTCTACTCCAAGCAAGTATTCAAATTTTAACTCAAATGGCCACCTTTGACGATGCAGGAGTCGATCAAGCCGTGGCTGATCAGTTGGAGCCAACATGAAGACGATGTGGACATCGTTTTCTCTTGCGTGGAACTTTCTGACTATTCTCCCATTACCCTTCAGTGCGCAATCTCATGTACAGCCACGGCTATTGGCCGCTTCGTTTGGGTGGTATCCATTTGTGGGGTTTTTGCTTGGGACCATTTTGGTCCTAAGTGATCGTCTCTTCGTGGCTCTCCTCTCAGAACCAATGGCCAACATGCTACTGCTCACGATACTCGTAGTCTTAACGGGGGCCCTCCATCAAGATGGACTAGCTGACACGATCGATGGGGTCGCAGGAGGAAAAGACTCTGCACATCGATTAGCTATTTTACGCGATAGTCAAATAGGTGCGATTGGGGCGACGGGACTCATTCTTTCGCTTGGGCTTCGGTATGCCGGCCTCTCCAGTCTTCCCCCTGGGAGTCGTGAATCATTGTTACTCTGTTTGCCAGCTCTTGGCCGATGGTCTATGGTGGTTGGATCATGGAAAGTTGATTACCCACGTCCAGAAGGGGGAGTGGCGGCGGCATTTATCCAGTACATTTCATTTCGAGATGTATTCATGGCCACCATGATTATGGGAATAGGACTGATGTGGGCCGTGCATCCATTGAACGCCATTATTCTTTTACTCAGCGTTGTCATTCTTATTCGATTGTTCGTATGGGGTGCCTCTCGTTTATTTGGAGGCATAACAGGTGACCTCCTTGGCACAATGAATGAAATGACCGAAATTGTCTTTCTTCTCTGTGCGCCACTGGTAGTGACGAATCTTTGAAGTGAGTAAGATGTAGATGAAACGACGTCTTCCGAAGACTTGTGAACGATGTCGACAAAATTTTATTTGTGGGCTGTTTGGGTGTTGGTGTCGTGAGTTACCCCTCACTGATCTGCAGTATGAGGAGATTACTAAACGGTATCAGGAATGTCTTTGTCCTACTTGCCTTTCTGAACTCTCGGGAATTCCTCTTTCTCCAGAAGTCATCCAACTCAGTTCGCCTACTTCCCCATCATGATCGTGGCTGTAAAAGTGTTAGCTGCATGTGGACTTGATGCGATGATTGGTGATCCCCGTTGGTTTCCTCATCCAGTTCGATTCATGGGAATGTTTACACAATGGTATGAAGATGTGGCCTTACAATGGATTCAAGGAAGGATTGGACGATATGTCTCAGGAATTATATTGGCCCTAGGGTTTCCTGCATTCTGTTATCTTTCTGCAGAATGGGTGATTCAGATGTTGGCAGAGTGGCATGAATGGGCCGGTCATGCCATGTGGATTTTTCTTGGCTCAACCACACTCGCTGCTAGAGATTTAGCTGATCATGCCCATAATGTCTCTCGTGCGTTACAATCGGGATCTTTGACTGAGGCACGTGAAGCCGTAGGCGCAATCGTCGGACGCGATACCGAAAATCTTTCAGAGTCAGAAATTGTGCGAGCCACGATAGAAACTGTCGCTGAAAGTACTTCCGATGGAGTCGTGGCCCCGTTATTCTATTTGGTCATTGGTGGCCCACCATTAGCATTGGCGTATAAGGCTGTGAATACATTGGATTCGATGATTGGGCATAGAACAGAAACCTATCAGTATTTCGGATGGGCTTCGGCTCGTTGCGATGATCTATGGAATTGGCTTCCTGCTCGCTTAAGTGGACTCTGTCTCGTGATGAGTGCAGCTTTGCTACGAGGTACTGGAATGCGTGCATGGAATACATTAATACGCGATGGCGCCAAGCATGCCAGTCCCAATAGTGGGAGGCCGGAAGCGGCCATGGCGGGAGCCTTGCAAGTTCAACTGGGAGGTGTCAATTATTATGACGGTCATGCCGTACAGGGACATCTGATCGGTGATGAAATTTATTCATGTGCTCATGCTCATATTTCTCTTGCGATTCAGCTGATGATCGTAGCGTCTATTCTTGCAATGATTTTGTTGACTGGATTGTTACTCCTATGATTCCTCAAGCTACTCATGGCGGTATTATTCATACGCTTGCTCGAGAGCAGGGGCAGAAGATCAATCGACTGATAGACTTCAGTGCCAGCATCAATCCACTCGGGCTCTCTCCTCAGGTACGCAGAGCGATTCAGCAGACAATTTCACAGACAGTTCATTATCCAGATGTTGATGGTCAGCCATTGCGTACACAGCTCGCACGTATTCATCGACTATCTGAGGATTGTCTAGTCATAGGAAATGGATCGGCAGAGCTTATCTCTGTATTACCGCGTGCATTGGGGAGTCGTCATGGTCTTGTGATTGGACCGACATTTATGGAATTTGAGCGCGCACTGACATTGGCTGGGGCACAATGTTCCTATGTTCATGCAAAGCGTGACGAAAACTATCAATATCCAATTGCACGGGTATGCAAGTTCCTCAAGCAAACACAAAGTCGGCTGAAAAAGAAGAGTATCGATGGAATGTATCCCATCGATACAGTGTTTCTTTGTCATCCAAATAGCCCAACAGGTCAAGTGCTAGCGAAAAAGCAGCTTCATGAGTTGTTGGAGTTAGTTCAGAAGGTTGGAGCGCGATTAATTGTTGATGAAGCATTTATTGACTATTGTTCATCTCACTCAGTGTTGAAGCATATTGGACGAATTGATGGGCTGATTGTCCTTCGAAGTTTCACCAAATTCTATGCAATCCCAGGTCTACGTATTGGGTATCTCGGTGGGCCGGCAGATGTAGTCGAAAAAATTCGATCTCTTCTTCCTCCTTGGTCGGTGAATATACTCGCTTCTGCTGCTGCGGTGGCGGCTCTTCAAGATACAATCTATCGAAAGCAATCCTTACAGTTTATGACTGTTGAGCGAAAACGATTTCGAGCCTTATTAAACCAGCTGCCAGGACTTCGACTGTTCCCGGCTTCTGCAAATTTTCTCTTAGTAGAAATTCAAGCCGGAGTAGAGGTGGAACAATTGACTCAGGCACTTCGTCGGCAAGGGTTACTTATCCGCGATTGCCAAAACTTTGCAGGCATCGAAAATCCAACCATTAGACTGGCTGTTCGTTGTCCGAATGAAAACGATCGATTAGTGAAGGCATTAAAACGCGAACTTGCACAATGTCAGTAACCCAACCAAAATTCTGGAGCACTTCATACAGAATTACGGATCGTACGCTTGTTGTGCCATTTCTTTTTCCACGTCCTGTCATTTCATCGTCCGTGCTTGGTGGAGGAATGAGTCAAGCTGGGGGAATAATTAATCATCAAGTTGCTTCTCATTCCATTGATGTTAATCGTGAAGATGATCCCAGCCAATACCTTAGTCGATTAGCTAAACGACTAGGCATCGAAGGTCAATGTGTTGGGCTTATGACCGCGGTAGACCTGAGTTGCCTTGTTCTCACTCGGGTAGAAAGCAGCGGCATTTGGATAGAAGGGTTTTTTACTGTAGGAATCACCAACGCCGTTCGTGCCGGTGAGTCTACGTCCCGTGCATTATTAAGCCGTACTCAGCACAAGGCCGGGACGATTAATATTATTTTGGTGACAAATGCACGGCTTAGCCAAGCAGCCATGGTTGGCGCGGTTGGAGTAGCCACAGAAAGTAAAACAGCGACATTATTAGATGAAGGTATCATGAACATGTCAGGAAAATTGCTGGCCACGGGAACGGGAACAGATGCCATCGCTCTGGCTACGGGTGATGGTTACTATTGTCGTTATAGCGGAACCCATACCAAACTTGGCGAACTGATAGGACGGTTAGTAAGTGATGGCGTGAAGCAAGGGTTACAAAAAGATAGAGCTTGGAGAGCAACGTCAATTTAATTGATCTTATCTATTGAGTAAAGTTTGAGCATGTCACGTTACGCTATTCTCAATGAGATTCAGAAGCTTGATCCAGAACGTGATCATGAGAGAATTATATTTCTGTCGACCTGCTACGATTTTTCTTTTGATACCACTCGCGCCCTAGAGTTTGCCTTATTTCGCACATTCTGTGTGCCCAGTATCTCAGGTCTATTAGATCAAACCAAGCAATTCGCACGATGCCCGCAGCGACGATATGACGATACCGATATCATCGTGAGTGAAATGATTGAATGGGGGTATAGCAGTGAACGAGGTGCACGTGCACTGCTGCGCATGAACCAACTCCATAGTCGTTTCTCAATTGCGAATGAGGATTTTCTCTACGTGCTATCATCAGCCGTGCAGAAATTACAGAAGGGAATGTGATCGAAGCCGGCCCGAATGCTCCGGTGCTGACGACGATTGTTTCGATTGATCAGCTCTATGCCGAATTTGATGTGGATGAGCAGACCTATGTCAAAACGTGGAGGCAGTCAGACGGAAACGCCATCCCTGTAGAATTAATACTCACGAGTGATACGAGTGTAGTATATCTGGGAGTGATTCATTCGTTTGATAATCAGTTAAATACGACTTCTGGAACAATCCGAGCCCGCGCGATTTTCGACAATAAAGATGGAGTGCTGGTTCCTGGAATGTTTGTGA
>JBMYWX010000257.1:0-4641 GCA_049607825.1 Nitrospirales bacterium | reverse complement strand
CTTTGGTGCAAGCCGATAACTTCATATAAGCAAGCACAACGATAGCTGGCGATAGTTGAAATACCCATTTTAGAAAGTATTTTTAATAAGCCTTTATTGACAGCTTTAATAAACTTGCTCTCGGCCGTATGGAAATCAACACCTTCGGGGAAGTAGCCTTCTCGCTCTAAATCGACCAATGACTCAAAGACTAGATAAGGGTTAACGGCTCCCGCCCCATAACCTATTAGACAAGCAAAGTGGTGCACATCTCTCGGCTCACCAGTTTCTAAAATTAATCCAACTTCTGTGCGAGTTTCCTGTCTGATTAAATGATGATGTACAGCTGAAACACCCAGTAAGCTTGGAATAGGCGCCCACTCTTCATTGACACCACGATCACTCAAAATAAGAAATTTTTCACCGTCCTGGATGGCCTTGGAAGCTTGTATACAAAGTTGATCCAAGGCGGAGGCTAACCCTTCTGGCCCTTCCGCCACTCGAAAACGCATTGAGAGAGTCTTACTTTTAAAATTGGGATCTACAAAATCTCGTATTTTTTGGAGCTCGGTATTCGTTAAAATTGGCTGTTGCAACTTAATTCGTCGACAGGCTTCAGGTACTTCAGCAATCACATTGGGTTTGGGTCCAATGTTGGTCACCAAGGACATCACAAGATGCTCACGAATAGGGTCAATCGGAGGATTTGTGACTTGGGCAAATAACTGCTTGAAATATTTAAAAAGCAATTGAGGGCGCTGTGACAGCACAGCCAGGGGCGTGTCTGTACCCATGGATGAAATGGGCTCTTCCCCATTGACAGCCATGGGAGTCAACACCATTTTCAATTCTTCGATAGTAAAACCAAATGCTTGTTGGCGCTGACGAATGGTCGGATGGTCAGGCTGAGGGACATTAAAGGGTTCTGGCAGCTCGTTTAGCGACACTCGATATTGTGTTAACCATTGTCGATATGGTTTTCGCTTGACCATATCGGACTTAATTTCCTCATCATCAATAATTCGGCCTTGCTCCGTATCGACTAAAAACATCCGACCAGGCTGAAGTCGCCCCTTAGAACGGATATTCTTGGGCTCAGTTGGTAGCACCCCAGCTTCTGAAGCTAATACGACCAAATCATCTGTTGTCACTTGATAGCGACATGGCCGCAAACCATTGCGATCCAACGTTGCCCCGATCAACTTTCCATCTGTAAAACAGACGGCAGCTGGCCCATCCCAGGGTTCCATCATGGCAGCATGGTATTCATAAAACCCTCGTCGATCCAAATCCATTTGTGGGTTTCCCACCCATGGCTCAGGTATCAGCATCATCATAACATGGGGCAATGGACGACCTGCCATAACAAGAAACTCAATAGCATTATCCAAACAAGCTGAATCACTTTGAGTTTCATCATCTGTGATCGGAAATAACTTTTTAAGATCGTCTCCAAAAATTTTTGAGGCCAAACGGCCTTGTCGAGCCCGCATCCAATTCACATTGCCTTTCAGCGTGTTAATTTCCCCATTGTGCACGGTATAGCGATAGGGATGAGCCAACGACCATGTTGGAAACGTATTAGTGCTAAATCGAGAATGGACCAGGGCCAGAGCCGAAACAAAGGTTGGGTCAGCTAAATCAGGATAAAACTCAGGAACTTGCTCTGGGAGCAGCATGCCTTTGTACACAATGGTCTGACAGGAAAGGCTACAGATATAAACATGCTCTCGATCAGCAATCGCAGACTCGCGGATTGCACGTGTAATTCGCTTCCGTATCACATAGAGCTTTCGTTCAAACTGATCCTCGTTAAGAAGTTCCCGTGCAATAAAAAACTGTCGAATTGAAGGAACCGTGGTCCTGGCTTGTGCTCCAATTTTTTCTTCTTTGGCGGGAACATCACGCCACCCGAGGAATTCTTGGCCTTCCTCTTGAGTAATTTTCTGGATTAACAGCTCACAGAGTTTGCGAGATTTTTCTTCTGGAGGTAGGTAGATCATCCCAACTCCATAGCCTCCTGCGGCAGGTAAGTGTAACCCTTGACTCTCACAGACTCGATTAAAAAACTCATGCGGAATTTGGACTAGAATTCCGGCTCCATCACCTGTGCAGGGATCACACCCTTGTGCACCACGATGGGACAAATTATCAAGGATCTGGAGTCCATTGAGCACAATGCTATGAGATTTGACGCCCTTGATATGCGCAACGAATCCGACCCCGCACCCGTCCTTTTCATTCTTAGGGTCGTAGAGCCCTTGTGCCAACGGGAGACCAGGAATATTCATCGAGAGACCATCATCTTTCTTCCTAATAAATCGATCAACTTATAGATATACACCTAATGGTAAATACTAATTACTGGACTGTCGCAAAGAACATGAAATAACACAATAGCTCCTTAAGATCCAAAGTCTCAAACCTACTTGAAAGAGACCAGGCCATATGTATCCAAAATAGATGGATGAGAACGAAAAACCCCTTAAAAATTAGGAGATTAAATTAATCGATGGCCTGAGAAGCTGTCAAGTTGATCAGATACTGGTCACTTCACACAATTACCCCCAGCTAAATTGTGTGTGCCAAGTCGGGAACCTTCCCCTTGATTGGCTTGACAATTCTTAGGATACCACCTACTATCGCCCGCCATGAGCGGCAACAGCCCCACTGTTGAAAACCTGGCAAATATGGCCGATGTGTGGGAGGCCTATCGGGAAGAATTGGACGAAGTTGAAGCCCAGGTCCACAAGAACTTAAATTCTGAAGCTTCGCTGATCAATACCGTCGCCAATCAAATCATGGCGAGCGGAGGAAAACGTATACGGCCACTGTTGCTCATCTTGAGCGCCCGCCTATGTGGCTACATTCAACGAGAATATCTACTCCTCGGAAGCCTGATAGAATACATTCACACTGCGACACTCTTGCACGATGATGTATTGGATGAAGCGGACATACGACGCGGAGAAAAAACCGCTCGTTGTCTTTGGGGGAACCACGCAAGCATCTTAGTAGGAGACTACCTCTACTCCCAAGCTATGACGCAAATTGCGTCTTTTCACAACCATGGATTCAATGAAGCACTTGCTGATGCTTGCCGAAAGATGACTGAAGGCGAAGTGTTGCAATTATGCGCAAATAGCCGTCCAGAGATCACCGAACCAGAGTACCTACAGATTGTTGAATATAAAACTGCCACGCTCGTTGCGGCATCATGTAAAATAGGGGCAACCGTTGGTGGAGCCACACCAGCGGAACAGTCAGCCTTGTATCGTTTTGGGTTAAACTTAGGAATGGCATTTCAACTCGCTGATGACTGCTTAGATTATTTAGCGGATGGAGCTCGTCTTGGGAAAACTCTTGGAAAGGACATCCGACAAGGCATGGTGACCCTACCACTCCTACATCTCTTTCAAACATGCACAGCAGATGATCGGGCCTGGATTAAAGCGAAGGTCCAAAGCCGAGCCATTGATGAAAAGGATTTGTCTACAATAATTGATCTCATGCACAAGCATGGGTCTTTGACGTACGCCATGAATCGAGCCCAAGAATATATTAATGCCGCCAGTCTCGACTTAGAGCCTTTCGCGAATGGTACAACCAAGCGGGCCCTGGAAATTGTCTCTAACTATATGGTCAACCGAGACCAATAGCTGACTTTCGCCTCTTCTCTTCCTCTCTCGATTTATTACTCATCTTCCAATCTACCTTCCGATAGAGCACCATCGAGTTTCAGATAATGGTTACGAATATTCCTCTCGTAAGCAAGCCATAGTCAAAAGTCTATATTTCCATAATTACGCCTATCACCATCACTGCAGATCAAACTAATTGCAGTTTCCACCAGCACCACTTATAGTAATGGGTCCACAATCTCACTGTTTCATTCTCACGAATATATAGTTTCTGCCTAAATAATGTCAGTCGCGTTACCTAGAATACTTGAGCACTTAAAGCTCTTACCCCCTAATCATATCTACGAGCTAGCTCCTAAAGACTATATTCTTCGAGGGTATGATTACTATTCACGAGATCGACTTGAAAGTTATAAATGGAGCCTCACCCAAACCCAACTGACGGCTTATGTACGAGGAGGAGAACGGTATGCTGTTCAAGTCTCCTTACAAAAAGATAAACTCACCTACTCATGTCCCTGCCCAGCTTGGAAACACGATACACAATGCAAACATGTCGTCTGCACAATCCTCACCACCGTGAATATCTTGCTTCCAGAACACTTTGCGCTTCCAGGAAATTCTAGTACACACCGAGAAAACTTAAGGATTAGCTTATTCGCAAAATATCCCAAACCTCAGCCCCAACAAGATCAAACAGAAAAAAGACCCATTCCACAACTTGAAGTCGTACTCACAGAAAATCAATCACTACCAGAAATCTCTGTCACCAAAGATGGACAACCCAGTCAGTCTTTCTTTGGAATTCCAACAGAATTGGTCCTATTGATGAGAGGGGTACAAGACCCTGCTTGGGTCAGCCATGAAACCTTATTGTCCTATCTCAACCAACATGGCAATACCCACCCCCTGGTCTTTAAAACTCCAGAACACCGGACCCCGCTTACCTGGCATCCCGCCCTTCAGTATCAGACCGCCACAGAACTCAATGTACGTGAGCATGAAGTTGAAGTCCAAGCTC
>JBMYWX010000256.1:0-4672 GCA_049607825.1 Nitrospirales bacterium | reverse complement strand
AAAATCCCACTGCGTAGGATTCGGCACTCCGTCATAGAGTGTCATGGCAATTGTATAGGGTTCCTCGCCAGACGATGATGCGGACGACCAAATGCGGATTTTCTTCACGTCTGCCACTGTTGGAAGGACCGTATCTCTCAAGAAATCAAAGTGCACAGGTTCACGAAAAAAGTCAGTTTTATTGGTGGAAATAAGATCCAGTAAATTGGTGAGCTCTTCTTGCCCGGCATCTCCGCGAACATAATCTAGATATTCTTGATAGGTATCCAAACCTAATTCACGTAAACGTTTTCCAAGTCGTGAGGCAAGGAGATTTTTTTTATCACCCGAAAAAGTAATTCCCACCTGTGCATAAATGAACTCTTGAAATTGTTCGTACTCTGTTTCAGTAATCGTTGCGCTCATTTTCTCTCCGAAAAAAAGTAAAAAGTTTGAAGTGAAAAGTAAGAAGCAAGAATATTAGGCAAACCGTCCTACCCTTCTTTTCATATTCCCTATTTACTACTTCGAACTCCTTCCTATTCACAGTTCACGTTGCTGGGAACCATTGGAATAACATCAGATAGACCACATAGGCCGTCACAATGGTTCCAGAAAATGTGACAACTAAGAGTCTCCCTAACATTCGATGTCGGGTGACTCCTGCAACCATGGCTCCAACACCTGTTCCATGTCGGAGGCGAGAGAGGCCTGAATATAAATTTGTGACGCCAAGTCCAATGGTCATTATGGCCAGCATCGTGTGCACGATTAATAAGGGAACGTAATACCACCAATACTCTTCTGAGTTCCCACCAAATTGATCTCGACCAAAGAGCACTTGTTTGGTGACATAGCCTATGAGCCACAATCCCACAAGAGAACATGCTGCAATCATCCACTGAGAATGGTGTGGGACATCATGCTGTTTCGCCGCTCGCACACCAAGCATGGCCATCGCATAGGCGATAGTCATACTCGCAAGCACGCCGTACCAAATCACGTCATGTATGGTCATTGCTAGGATTCAATAGGAAGTCACGATGCCTTACACATCAGTCAATTCTTACTTCACTGCCTGCGAGACAGTGGCATGCAATGGGCTTATCGGTCAGTCTCGAAGAATAATGAAGCAACCATGAGGAAATGTTAGAGGCGAAACGTCACGGCGGAATGAGGAATACATGGGAAGAAAAACATCAAAAATATAATTATGGATTTCTACATTTTTTCAATTAATACGTGTTTTGTAGTATTTTTTTGGTGGGGATATGTGACAAAAAAATAGCGTAGAGAGGCATGTTGCTTCTCTACGCTATTTTCTAATAAACCTATATTTTCAACTACTTCATACGCACAACAATGGCACCCATAAAGTCACCCTTTTTCCAATCCTTTTTAGCAGTTTTAGGGTGCTTGTTATGGCAATCTGCACAACCTTGTACAATGGCAAAGTCTGCGGACATCCCAACTGTGCTTCCTCCATCTTCGAAGGTGACAACCTTGGACTTCCCTGCCGCTAAGTCTGCCAATGCTTTTTTCTCTGCATCAGTCTTTGGCGCATTAGAGGCATACAACGGATCTGTCCCGACAAGCCCCAACTCAAAATCGGTAATCTTAGAACCAACCGCTTTCACAAACTGTGCAGGAAGCATGATGGAATGGTCAGCCTTGGCCCAATCTTCATTGGGCTTCACACCACCAGCCTTGGCCTTCGCAACAATGTCCTTCACAAACACCGTTCGGGCAGCTTTGGCCGTTGCCAAGATGAATTCGGCCGCCTTCCCCTTACTAATGTCCCCAGCTTGTGTTGACGGAACTACCATGGCCATCCCCACGACAAATGCACAAAACCCGGTCGAAACTCCCAACCAACTCTTCATAACACCCCCTCCATTGAGTGATGATAATAATGGCTAAGAAACGCCCAGACATTTCGGCGTACGGTACCGCTTGAAGAGAAGAATGTCAATCTGTATGGATAAGTGAACAGTGAAACGTGAAGTGTGAAGCATCAGGCGTGAGAAGGATGAAGAAACTAGGGTATAACCAAGGAAAACGGGAAGTGAGAAACGTAAGAATGATTAGTTATCCACGCCTCACGCTTCACACTTCACGCCTCACGTTGTTAGCCCCGCATTCGAATGATGATGGCGCCCATGAAGTCGCCTTTTTTCCAGTCTCGTTTTTTCGTATTGGCGTGGCGATTGTGACAATCGGCACAGCCTTGTGAAATGGCAAAATCCGCTGACATGCCTTTATATTGTGTCCCGTCTTGGAATGTGATCATCTTTTCTTTGCTGGTGGCTAACTTGGCCAACATCTCTCTCTCTTTGGGGGTTTTGGGCAAATTATTTTTGTAGAGTGGCTCGCTACCCACGAGTGATAATTCATAGCCTTGAATCTCATACCCCAAGGCTTTGACAAACTGGGCCGGCAACATCACAGAATGATCTTGCTTCGTCCAATCCTCAGTAGCTTTCAATCCTGCTTTCTTAACTTTTCGTAACACACTTTTCACGTAAATCGTTCGGGCCGCCTTTACTGTCGCGAGAATGTATTTAGTCATCACATCGCGATCGAGTTTAAAGTCTTTGGTCATGGCAGCCTGGCCATTGGAAAACACCATTATGCCACTAACCATGATGACTAGCATTGCCACAGTAACGATTGACCGGGTCTTATACTTCAATACGTTTTTCATATGAACTTCCTTTCAATAAAGTGAGAAGTGAAAAGTAAGGAGTAAAATGTCAACTTTTCTCACACCTCACTTTTAACTTTTTATTGTTCGTTAAAATTCTTCAAAAAAATCATCATCACCTTGCCGGCGTTCATGGCCATTTCCTACAGCCACACCTGCTGATTGAGGAGCTGTTTTCGCCGAAGTAGGGCTTGGTTTACTCACAGGCTTTTGAGGCGTCCGTGTGACTGTCGCGACCTTTGGAGATTGCGATTGAACGTTCACCGCTCGACCTGATGGTGACTTGACTCCTTGATTGGCCAAAGCTCCACCACCTGCCTGCTCTTCTTCCGTCTTAAAGAAGGCTACTTGCTCCAATAGCTCTCCAGCCTGTTGACGCATCGACTGTGAGGCCGACGTGGTTTCTTCCACCAATGCCGCATTCTGCTGGGTGGATTGATCCATTTGAATCACCGCTTTATTGACTTGATCGATACCAGCTGCTTGTTCTTGTGAGGCCGCGCTGATTTCTGCGATGATATCCGTGACTCGTTTGACCGAGTTCACGATCTCCTCTAATGTTTGGCCTGATTGGTTTACTAAGTCACTACCATCACTGACTTTTTGAACAGACTCATTAATCAATGTTTTGATTTCCTTTGCCGCCGTGGCTGACCGTCCAGCCAGGTTTCGCACTTCCGATGCGACGACCGCAAACCCACGACCCTGCTCACCAGCTCGCGCCGCTTCAACAGCCGCATTCAAGGCTAACAGGTTTGTCTGAAACGCGATTTCGTCAATCACATTGATAATGTCAGCAATCTTTTTGCTGCTCTTATTAATTTCACTCATGGCATCAACGGCTTTTTCCGTGACGCTTCCACCCTTTTCAGCGACTTCGCGAGCTGCAACCGCCAATTGATTAGCTTGTTTCGCATTATCCGCATTTTGCTTAATGGTCGAGGTCATCTCTTCCATCGAGGCACTGGTCTCTTCCAACGCACTCGCCGCCTGAGACGTACGATTGGATAGATCTTCGTTCCCTTGCGTAATCTCAGCTGATCCTGTCGACACATGTTCAGCGCCCTGTCGAACCTCGCCAACTACTTTCGTAAGATTATCCATCATCGCGTTAAACGCTCCAGCTAACTGTCCCAACTCATCTTTGCTTGTCAAATCCGCACGATGAGTTAAATCACCATCTGCAGCCTTTTGTGCCACATCACACACCTTCACAAGATTCGTCGCACCCTTGCGACCAACAAGCCAGCCAATCGGAGCGATAAGGGCGAGGCAAATAAACGCCGTCTGCATCACGCTGTTTTGCACACTGTTGGCGTCTGCCAACGCTTCGCTTTCTGGCACTCGTACTAAAATGGCCCAATTCATGCCTGGAAATCCATTAGCTCCGATCAAATGCGTATAACCAGAAACTTGATCGATTTGTTTCCGTGCATGAGTAGCCGTCAGACTGCCAGACTTCCCAGCCACAGCTTCTTGCGCCGCCTTTACCCCTTTTTCAGCAAGGTTGAGCTTCAGCAACGAGTCAAAGTTTCGCGAGACCTCTTCAGTGCCATGTGACGTAGGATCGAAGTCGACAAGAACACGTCCCTGAGCATCCAGAAGCGTGACTTCGCTCCCTGGAAATCCAAGATATTTCATCGTCTGATAGGTCTCTTGGAACATTTCTTCGATTCCGCGCATGCTGGTTCGATTCGTCCAATAGCCAACCACTTCACCATTCTGACCATAGACAGGAGCAGAGTCAATATGCGCTTCTTCAATGTAGGTTCCCGTCCAGGTGTCATTTCCCGGCGCGGTGAATGGTTGTTTGGTGGTAAACTCTCCATTGGATAAGGCCTTAAACCATGCAGATTTACTATAGTTTTTTTCGAAAAGAAATTGACTATTGATCGACTTACCTTGTGGATCTTTGTTATTCACGGCCACCACATCTCCTCTGGTGTCGACCATGATCAGCAGATCATAGATTCCATAAGCCGCGGAATA
>JBMYWX010000255.1:0-4680 GCA_049607825.1 Nitrospirales bacterium | reverse complement strand
TGCCGATAAACCTCTCGGTGATGGCCAATTTTGATGATGTCCACCCGCCCCTCGTTGTCATTAATGGCATAGACAATTCGATAATCACCTTGCCGTATGCGATATCGCTCCTGCTCTGAAAGCTTCTCGCTTCCTTGAGAGCGCGGGTTTTGTACGAGTGACTTAATCTTCGTCACAATTCTTTTTAAATCGCCTTTGGGGATTTTTCGAAGTTCGCGCTCGGCGGATTTCTTGATAAACAGGCTATACGAGCCCGTCACGTTTTAATCCTTCAAGTACAGCTTCAAACTGACGAGCAGGCTCTTTGCTCCGTTTCTCGCAGGCCTCTAAATCAACCGCATCTTCTCGTAGAGCCTCCAAGACGGCTTGATTGATTAATTCCGAGACCGTACGATCCGTGGTCGCGGCTTTAACTTTTAAGGCTCGATAAACTGTAGGTTTTAAATAGACTGTGGTTCGGGTTTCTCCAGACATATCTCCTCTTTGCAACGTTTTAACATATAAACGTTTTAACGTTATCATGTTTTTTTCATTTGATCAATTAGAAATTTAAAAATTAGGAACAAATTGAGGTGGCCCAGGATTGACAGATACAGCAAAGAGGGACACGACTCTGTTAGTAGGTCTCACAGGAGCTTACGCAAGATTTTTACCACGAATGAAATGGGATACGACGAAATTTGAGAATGCGTACGTATTGGGGTGGGCCTACCAAAATGCCCGAACGGGGTATTGAGTGATATGTTCATCAGGCGTGACAATTGTGAGCTCATGATGAATAGCTTGGCAGATGAGCATGCGATCGAAGGGATCTCGGTGATGGGAGGGTAATTTCGGTAGGTGAAGGGTTGCGTGTTCTTCTAGTGGCAAGGCGGTGATGCCATGTTGATCGCGCTGGGTCGGGATGAACTGATCGAGCGGCATCGGTAGATGCAGTCGTCCGAGTGCAAACTTTACCATGATCTCCCAGACGGAGACGGCACTGAGAAAAACTTCATTCGAAGGATCGCTGTAGACGGTTTTGCTGGCTGGAGAAAGTGCGTCGTCATCTGTTACCACCCAAAGAAAAGTACAGGTGTCGAGCAACAATTTCATCAAACCTGCCCATGAAAGGCATCAGTAAGCTCTTCTGGAAGTGGGGCAAAAAATTCTTGTGATATGGTGATTTGTCCTTTCGCCAAACCGATTGGGCGCTTCTTATTTCCCTGCCTCACGAGTGGGCGAATTTCTGCAATGGGTTCATTGCGTTTACACAAAATAATGGTTTCGCCTTTTTTGAGCTTGGTCAGATAGCGGGAAAGATGGGTCTTGGCCTCATGTATATTTAACTTCAACATAGTTTTATATTAAACTAGAAAGTTAGTTTAGTCAAACTTACTTCTTTACTGTCTAATTAGATTAATAGATTAGGGAAGCAAGTCTGAGCTTTTTCCATCCACTGATAAGGGTTCAGAATATCAGGTCAGATTGCTTGTTTATATGATCATACCAATCATTGTGTCCCACCAGGACTTAGAGTCTATTATTGCTATGAAATTTTGTCCTAGATTTGAATGGAACGACTACTCCCCCGACTGTTCCACTCCATACCATTTCTACTCAGAATCCACTAAATGATGTCTATTCCCCTGTCATGAATAGGGACCAACACTGGTTGGCTCACTAGCGCTCAAACAGCATTGACTCAAAGCCCGAGCCCCACAGGCTATAGCCTTTTAACCTTTAGTTCGTACCTACTCCCCTGGGAAGAGTTTGTGTAGGAGGACGGCCACCCCAAAAGAATTGCTTCCTCCGACGCACATGTCCTATTTCCCAGATCCTCTCACACGTGAGACATACCGGGGTTCGTCCCGGCAGCCGAGGTCCTTTTGTTTCGGCACTCGTGTCGGTACAACTTGTGCTGTTTGCTAATGATTTGCCCTAACATGTACTGAGGTCTTGAGGTTTTAATAAAAGATGCCTATTAAAAGGTTCGAAAGATTTGGAACGTGACTCGAGGACCCCAAAACCACTGACACCCAGGCCAGGGTTATATGCTGAGGCGAATGCCTGTTGGTAGGGCGGGCTAACTCGCTGTGCTCAAACAAGCCCCGCCCGGAATCAGAGGCATTCACTCAAAGACCTGGCCAACAGGTGCACACTATGAGTCTTGAGCGGAAATGAACCCACTATAGAAATCCTTTTTCATGATGTTACGAATTCTTGCTTTGACCGATGCGGCTTCATTTCTCATGGCCACCTCAAAGAGCCCCTTGGTTTCTCCTTGGTACTGGGGGTACTGAACGGCCAATTCATAGAAGCCATTGTATGCCCAGGCTCTCACAAATTTCGCGTCATCAACCAAGCATTTCCTCAAGAAGGTTTCAACCTTTTTCTTTTGGGTTTTTGGAATAGACATGTATGGGATACATTGCAAGACATGCAACTTGGTCTCCCAACCCTTTAAATGAGGGATCAATAGGCAAAACGCCTTCACCTCAGAAGGTTCAAGACATTCCATTTTTTCAAAGTGCTGCTTCAACAACCAGGTGGCCCCTTTTTGTAATGAATCTTCTTTCGTGAACCTGAGAAGGTCAGAAACAAACGAAGAAGTATGGCTATAGCGATCATACATGTTTCGAATATCGCTCCCAGACCTTCCATCCCAAGCTGCTATTTCTCGCTTAAGATTCATTGTGTCTATTGGTTGATTCACTCAACAAATACCGTACTCGATTACATCTTCTGGATATTGCGAAATGTGTCACCGCAAAGAGACCAAGTCGCCACAAGTATCGGAACATTCCATTCGCCACGTCTGAAGCCTCGTATGGCTTACGTTAATGAATAAGGACCGCGGTGACATGTATTGTGTTGGCCTTATCTTCCAAGGTAATTACTCCCAAAAACTCACTGGGCAATATGGTGTTTATTAAACGATACACAGCAGTAATACCACAATCTCTTCGTATGCAATCAATAAACTCAATCTCTTCTGAAATACCAGTGAGGTGCGGCTTAGTCGCTCGTTGGGTTTCAAAATTCTCTTGAGTCAGACGTGACAGTAACTCATCACTAAAGTCCCGACTAAACGTGTGGTAATTGTTGTTATTGCTACTTCGTATAATGTTTTGGAACATAGGAGCAACTATGTCATGAATAGCCGCATTCGATACGTCATGCAGGCTCATATGTCTCCCTCCTCATTCAGCACCATCCCCTTAGTTTCCATGTAACAAAATCCGCTAGTTGGCTACATTTTCTGGCAACTCAAAGAACGGCTTGGCTTCCCAATGATTCATTTTGGAAAACCATCAGAATCTATAAGACACAATTGCATTGTTAATTTTCAGGCACTTTTGCCCGTGACAATTTCCCTGCTTCGACTATTGTTCTGAAGGTCAAATTCACACGAGGGGTGCTGACCATTTTTGTTGGTGGCAAGCGATGCATCCAATGAGTCTGGGTGGCCCCTTTCATCACGAGCAAACTACCATTCTGTAAATGTAATGAAATACTTTCTTTCGTCTGTTTGTGTTTAAAAGAAAATTTTCGCTCCGCACCAAAACTTAACGACCCGATGGCTCCATTCTTTTTTAAATCCTGCTCGGCATCGCTATGCCACGCCACCCCTTCCATGCCAGTATGATATAAATTGAGTAGGCAGGAATTGAATGTTTCCTCTGTCCACCATTCAATGATGCGTTTTAATTCCAATAATTCGTCAATCCAAGGTAAAGCACGTTTGGTCGTATTCGAATAGGTGTAGGTATAGGGCTGATCACCGTACCACGCGACTTTACGCTTCGTAACCACGCGTTCCCCAAAGATGATGGCCTCATCATTTTTCCATTCGATTTTGCCTAACAAACTGCCTAAATACATATTAGCCTTTTGGGGATCCATAATTTGCCCATAATACTGCACCAACCCGTCCCGATGTAGGAGGTTTCTTGGTCGGCCACTTACTGTCTCAAATAAATCCATTGGACATATTCCCGTTACAGGCAATTCCCACAAGGTCGATAGCCCTGACCATGGGCTTCTTTTGCTGAGGAGAAAAAGATACGATGTTCCCAGTTCATTCTCTTCCCAGCGGCACAATCTAACATTACGGGTTTTGAGGAGCCCTTATAGAATGTGACCCGCATTCGTTCTCACGCTAGATCAGCGTGAGATTGAGCTGCCTCCCATCCTAAGAGAGCTTTTTTTCTCTCAGATCCTGCCTGATACCCGCCAAAAGCTCCCATGCCCTTAATGACCCGATGGCAGGGAATAAGATACTGGATGGGATTATGCGCCACCGCATTGGCCACAGCACGTGAGGCTTTGGGCATGCCGATGTGACGAGCCACGTGCTGGTAGGACACCATGCCGCCTGGTGGAATGCGAATCAAAGCTTCCCAAACTTTGATTTGAAAATTCGTCCCTTTGACGGCCAGATAAAGAGACTTTCGATAATTGCGAATGGGACTGAAAATCTGATCAAGAAACGGGCTCAAGTTTTTGGCATCATCTTTCAATGTCGCGTGTTTCCATCGATGATGAAGGTCCTCAAGGGCTTCATGCCAATTGCCCTGTCGAACAAACCTGAACCAGCAGATGCCCCGAGGAGTGGTCGCCACAAGGCACTGCCCAAAGGGACTAGGATGAAATCCATATGAGATCGTAACCCCTTGCCCTCTGTCCTTATATTCCCCA
>JBMYWX010000254.1:0-4710 GCA_049607825.1 Nitrospirales bacterium | reverse complement strand
AAATACGAGTAAATACACCCGTGCAAACGAACGTGATGGGCATTCAGGATGCTATAGATGAGGGGGCATTAGCCTTTTTTGGAGACAAGTATGGTACCGAAGTTCGTGTCGTTGGAGTTGGGTCATTTAGTAAGGAGTTGTGTGGTGGGACGCATTGCTCGCATACTGGAGAAATAGGGATCTTTCGAATTGTTTCAGAGGGCGGAATTTCTGCTGGGGTGCGGCGTATTGAAGCCTTAACTGGCGCTGGGGCATTGGCTCATACGAAAATGGTTGATAGACAGATTCGAGAACTTGCAGAGATTCTCAGAACGAGTCCCAATGATGTGATCTCCAAAACGCAAAAAACCTTGACCACGTTAAAAGAAGCAGAACGTGAGCTTGAACAGTTAAAAATAAAATTAGTGGCTCAGGAGCTCGATGCTGCATCCGTTGAGTCACAATCTATACATGGAATTCAGGTGAAGACACAAAAAGTAGATGGCCTCACGATGGCAGAGTTGCGAACACTCTCTGATAAAATTCGTCACACTATTCCTAGCGGTGTCTTAGTTCTTGGGTCTGCGAAGGAAGAGAAAGTTTCGCTGTTAGTGATTGTATCCAAAGACTTAGTCAAACGTATTAAGGCTGGCGATATAGCAAAATCTATTGCTTTACATGTTGATGGGTCTGGGGGGGGACGTCCAGATATGGCGCAAGCTGGAGGAAGTAACCCGGAGGGTTTAGTCGTTGCGCTTTCCAAAGTCTTTGAATTTGTTGCCGAATATGGCACTTAAAAAGTCTTTGCTCGGTGAGATTCGCTGCAAACGAGACTTTGTGTTAACTTAATCATCTAGAAAGACGGACTACTACGGTATTCCTCACCCACCATTCTTCGTGTTGCTTATTGAATTAGTTATTTCCTGATGGATGAATCTTCGATTCTTAGAATTGTGCGAATCTATTGATGATCTCGCGTGAAAAAACTCCTATTCATAGCTCTTCTTTTCGTACTTGCGGCTAGCGCAATCATTGTTATTCTCAATAAGCCTGCCGGGCATTCAGACCACACACACATTGTAAATATTCAACCTGGTGTGACTTTTGGAGAGGTTGCTGAACTCTTGCAAGGACAAGGGCTTATTTCCAATAAGCAATGGTTGAGGATTGTTGGCAAGCTCACCGGAGCAGATCGAAAAATTCAACCAGGCGAATATGAACTGCATGCTGGGTTATCACCAATTGAAATTCTCACACGTCTAGAAGAGGGAAAGGTGTATTACCATTCTGTGACGATTCCTGAAGGATACACAGTTCGCCAAATTGCTTCGGTCTTATCCGAGAAAGACCTGGTCGATCGAGAGAAGTTTCTTCGGTTGACTCAGGACCCAATCTTCATTAAGAGCCTCGACTTGGATGTTTCCAGGCTAGAAGGGTATTTGTTTCCGGATACGTATTTTTTCCCAAGATTAATTCCAGAGGAAGAAATAATTCAGGCATTTGTCCATCGTCTTCGGAAGGCATTTCCTCCCGAACTCCTAGATCGGGCAAAAGAGGTAAAGATGTCTATCCAGCAAGTGTTGACGCTAGCCTCGGTTGTCGAAAAAGAGACAGGGTTGTCACAGGAACGGTCGATGGTTGCTGGCGTTTTCCTCAATCGATTGAAACAAAATATCCCACTACAAAGTGATCCAACTGTCATTTATGCAATTGAAGGCTTCGACGGAAATATTAGAAAACGAGATTTGTCTATTGATAGTCCATACAATACCTACCGCGTGCGCGGCCTTCCTCCGGGGCCGATTGCGAATCCGGGTGAGGCTGCCATTCGTGCGGTACTCTATCCCACTCCCTCAGATTATGTATATTTTGTTTCTCGAAATGATGGTAGCCACCAATTTTCAGTCACTCTGGCTGAGCATAATCGAGCGGTGGAAAAGTATCAAAAAAAACGCCAAAAGCAAGCTTCCTAGGAATTCTCTTGTTTCATGAGTATTGAAGAAACGTTGGCTCAACTTGAGATCACTCTTCCGCAAGCTCCCAAGCCTGTCGCAACATATGTACCTGCCTGTTTAGCTGGGGACTTACTTTTTGTGAGTGGGGTTCTTCCTTTTCAGGATGGAAAGTTAATGATGACAGGGAAATTGGGTCGGGAACTGAATGCTGAGCAAGGATATGAAGCTGCAAGAATTTCATTACTCAATGCCTTGGCTATAATTCAGCAAAATCTTGACTCGTTGGATCGTGTGAAGCAAATCGTACGCATGACGGGGCATGTTGCTTCTGACGCAGGTTTTTCTGAGCAACCAGCTGTGGTGAATGGTGCTTCAGATTTTCTTGTGAAAGTATTTGGTGAACGAGGGAGACATGCTCGATTGGCGTTAGGTGCTGCGGAACTTCCCCTCAATGCCCCTGTCGAATTAGAGCTAATCGTTCAGGTCGTTTTGTAATCAAGCTACAAGGGCACTCGTTAGATTCATGAAGCCTTACTTTCAGTTAGCTTTGGTTTTTTGTGTCACTTTATGTTTTTTTGTCGAAACTACCCGACTGGCTTTTGCCCAACAACAAGCTGAGCCAAGTCAATCTGACCTTTCTGTGTATGTTGATATTGATGCAAGTACATGGAAAACACGTGGAAGAATTTTTTATGATGTGGAAGGGGCGCTGCGTCGAAAGTTAACTTCAGCAGGTTTTACTATTGTTCATCACGAACAAGAACCCCATGTCTTTACGCTGTCCGTTCGCTATCATGAAGAGAAAAGTGTGCAGTATGCGATTACGAAATATGGGACGGTGCTCCGTGCCAATTTTTCTCTTTTTCGAGAGACATTGAAGCCATTGTGGAAATTAAATATTTCGGAAATATCCGAAAACTCTGTGTCTGGGACACCTCCATACCTTGATGTTCTTCAAAAGTTTGATACTAACCCGTATTACTTTTTTATCGGTGGCTTGCTTCGGACATTTCTTGAGAAGGAGTTAAATGTTGAGCAAGCTCTTCTTGAGCTTGTGCGGAAAGTGGCCTTTGAGCGTTCGTTGTCTGTCGGTAATCCTCATCCTACGGACAGCTTCCTAGACTCTGACCATTCCATGGATTCTTCTCAAGAGTTTTATCTACCCACGGCCATGCTCCGTTCAATACAAGAACTTGTTCGTCGGGAGGACCGGGGAGCCATTCCAGTTCTTACCCGATTATTGGACTTTCCTCATCAACAAGTACGTGCAAGTGCCAGCAAGGCATTAGGAATATTTGAGGATTTTTGATTTCTCTATCTGATCTGGTTTCCCTAAATCTGCTTCCAGTGATTGTCGATGTAGCTACCTCTGTTTTTAATTTTTTTTGGTAATTTCTGAGTGAAATTTGTCCTGCCCTCAACTCGTTTGACTCCCCAAAAGATCGCTTGATATAGTCTTTTCAGGCTTTTTAATGTTGTCTGAAGGGGAATTGCTGTATATGTTATCGAGCTGCAAGAGCATGGGGCCTGTCATAGCCTTTATTGGTTGTGCAGACAAACCTTCTTTATGAGTAATTCTCATTTTATATGATCTCATTTAAACATAAAGGTAGCTTGGCGATGAAGAAAAAAGTCCACATTTTCATTACTGGTTTGGCGATGTCTGCCTGTCTGTCTTCCATGGCCTCTGCTGAACTTCTTCCAGAAGCTGGCCCTCTCGGTTCAACGGTGACCATAAGTGGTGGAGAATTTGGTGATTTCCAATCGACTCAGGTGAATCGCGTCGAATTTGAAGGTGTTCCTGCGCTCGTTCAGCAATGGGAGACAGATTTTATCATGGTGAAAGTTCCATTGAAGGCCAAGACCGGTAAGGTCGCTGTCATCAACAGTGAAGCAACGATTGATGTGGGCTCATTTTCTGTTCAAGATGTACATATTACTGGAGTTGAACCTGAAGAGGCCGAAGCAGGATCTACGCTCGTTGTGCATGGAAAAAACTTTGGTAATACGGCAGGCTCACGTGACCCTAATACCATGTTTGGTGTAAATCAGGTTCTGATCAATGGAATTCGAGCACAAGTGCAAAAATGGCGACCCAATAAAATTGAAGTGGCCATACCTGCAAATGCGAAAACCGGAAAGGTTGAGGTTCGTCTTGCATCTTCTGACCCCCTGCCAGATGGATCGTGTTGTGCCCCGGTGAATTATATTGTGAGCAATGCGGCACCCTTGGCGGTTATTCCTGCGATTTCTATTCAGCCAACTCAGGGTCCTGTTGGGAGTAAGGTCATTTTGTCTGGGCAAGAATTTGGAGACACTCCACCGTCAGATGGTGCCGTGTTGATTGGTGGTCAGCGAGCTGGTATTGCACAATGGTCAAATCGTACAGTTGTTGTTCATGTTCCGCTTAATGCCAAAACTGGACCAGTCATATTAACGAATCGCGGTAGTACACGTGAAGTTGGAACCTTTACTCTGCTGAAAAGCGAAATTTCAGAAATGGGACCATCTAGTGGACCGATTGGGACACTGATAACCATTAAAGGTAAAAGTTTCGGAGTGTTATCTGAGGGTGGATCAACAGCGTATGCATTTGACTTTGAGACAGGCGCCAATGGTGTTGAAGTAGGAGGGGTGCCAGCGATTATTCACCGTTGGCTTGATAATCAAATTGATGTATGGGTCCCGTTCAGTGCAAAAAGTGGTGATGTTGTGGTTAAACGGGGTGGAGCCATCCCTAAAAGTGATGGGACGTGTTGTCAAAAACAGGAAGTTG
>JBMYWX010000253.1:0-4726 GCA_049607825.1 Nitrospirales bacterium | reverse complement strand
CAAATAAGACAGTGATACAAAAAAGGAATATTGATTTCATAGTGAGTGATTTTTAATAAATCTACCCAGTTTAGATATCAAAAAATCAGATTCTCAACCAATCCGTCAACAAATTAAACAAGTTCTTCTGAATCTATTTTTAAATGCCGCCGAGTCAATGGTGTCTCATGGTGGGACGCTTACGGTTCGTAGCCATGCGGTTCCTCAACTCGATGGGGAGCAGTGGGTGCAAGTCGAGGTGCGTGATACTGGGTCTGGTATCGCTCAAGATGACCTTGAGCATATATTTGACCCATTCTTCACAACTAAACATCATAGTGAGGAATATGAAGGGACAGGGTTGGGTTTAGCAATTGCACACCAAATTATTCAAGAACATAAGGGACGTGTTGAAGTGAAGAGCGAGTTAGGAAAAGGGGCGACCTTTTTGGTGAACCTTCCGGCACAGAATCATTCTTCTCAGCTTGTCGAAATATAAACAAGGATGTCGTATGGTATGAGAGCGCTGATTAGACATCAATGTTTACAGCGAAGATGTACTGTAGCTAATGAACCACGAAGTCTGTAATCTCTTATCCATATGCTTGAATAAGGACGCCTTCCCAATCTCCTGTTCCCTCTTGTAGTTTGAGAAGGCCAGGCTTTTTATACCCAGTCTTTTTTAACCATTCTTGCACGTTACGCACACTATAGGTATTTCCGGATTCTGTGAATAAGAGCATGGTGACCGCAAAAAGATTGGTTTCGGCTGGTCGGATGCCATTCTTATCGAGTAAGAAAGTATCTTGTATGAGTAGTTTTCCGCCAGGATTTAGGTGAGAGCGGAGTCGACGTAAAAGCCTTGTATTAGTCGATGGTGAATAAATATGAATGACATTTGAGAGCCAAATAACGTCATAGGTTCCTTGAATAGTATCGTTTAGAAAATCTCCTGCCTGATAGGAAAGTCGCTGTCCTTGCCGAAAGCGATGAGCAATCTCTTTTGCCACATCAAGGGCGGCTGGTCTGTCCAAAACTGTAGCAGTCATATTTGGATTCTGTGCTAAAAACTCTAAGGCATAGGTTCCTGGTCCACCCCCGACATCTAATAACGTTTGCGCAGCGTTTAGGTGAATTTGTTTAGCGACCTGCCGAGCTGAATGCATGGACCGTTCATGCATGGCCAAGCTGAATGCTCGTCGATATCCTGGTGTCTCTGGTTCTTTGTCTTTAACCGGCTGTCCAGTTTTCACTGCTTGAGTCAAGTGATTCCAGTTATCCCATTGTCGACACATGAGATCTAGGTAGGATCCACAATATTGTGTACTATGATTATTGAGGAAACGTTGACCAAATTTTCCGCTTTGGTATTGTGTGCCATGCTTCAATAGGAGACCTGCACTGGCTAAATTGCGGCATAGCATCTCTAGTCCCCGCTCACTCACCTGAAGAGTTTTCGCCAATCTTTTTATGGTCCATTTCTTCTTATTCATCACTGTGAATAATCGAATTTCCAATGCCGTTAATAATAATCTTGGCAATCTGAAGGCGAAAAATAACTCTCGAAAGTCTTCCATGTTTTGAATACGTTTAATTGAACTCATTATTTATCCCTTTTACCAGCAATGAAGGTTGCGTAAAGAAATTATCCTCGCATCAGGCTACCTGACAAAGGAGTTATCATGATGCTTAGGTGTGTATTGACGGAAGCGTCGGTTACCGATTATGGACGTGGGGAAGAAAACTTCGAACGAGCTTGCTGAATAGATGAGGCCAGTGCAGAAAGATCATGAAACTCAACAGGACGTTCAAACAGCATGGCAACATACTCATCGTTCATTTCCATTCGTTCGCTGAATCCATCTTGAAGGAGTCGTTTACGATGTTTCGACACGGTCTGTTGTAAATAAAACTTGGCTTGTTTGGCCAGTTCATCAGAGCCTAAGTCTTCGGCCGTACCATCTGACAGAATACTTTCCATGTCTTCAAGCATATAACCTGCTTGGCAGACTAAGAGGCCGGTGGGCGTAATTTCTAGTAACCAGTCGTCGTCATCAAGCTGTAAGGTCAGGGCTTCATCAGGAGAGCTTGAGAACCATCCAGAGATATGCGTCTGAAGATAGGCTCGAGCCTGTTCCCAAGATGGCACTGTGGTGTTAGGTTCGATCATGAGAAAAAGGAGAATTGACTTTGGCTACTTGTCCTCGAAGATGTTCCAAGCGAGTTGTGTTTTCTTGAAGTTTTGGTAAATCATACTTTTGGTCAACGAGCACGACGCGTTCTAAGTAGTGAATAGCTTCTCTCCAATCTCCCTGACCTTCATAACAACTCGCCAAGACATACCAGGCTCCTCCCATGCGTAGTTCGTCCTGGAGACGTATGGCCATGTCCAAACTGGTTTGTGTACAGGCTATAGCCTCATCATATCGTCGTTGAGCTAAGTAGAGTCGTGCCATCATTCGAAAGACATCAGCTTGTCCTTCTTGGTTATCTACTCGACGCATGAGACTGAGTGACTCTTGGTAATAATCAAACGCTTGGTCGAATTGTTGGTTTTCTCTTGCCACTAAGCCTAGGTCAGACAATAATACGGCCTTGCCTGAAAAATTATCGACATCATTCATGAGGTCAAGTGCTTCCAAGTAATAGGCCTGAGCACGATCCCATTCTCCTGCATCAGCCGAAAGATTTCCTAAGTTGGCTAATGTCGTACTAATTCCTCGATCATCTCCCAGTATTTTTTGAATTTCTAAGACTTCATGATAATAGGTATCAGCTTGGGAGCGTCGTCCGCTGACAGCACAAATATTCCCTAAGTTTCCCAACGTCATAGCAAGTGCGCGTTGGTCTCCACTCTGTCGATCTGCTTCCAATGCGCGTGCATAACAATGATAGGCATCAGTATAGAAACCTCTCGAAAAATGTTGATTCCCAAGATGATTCAGATGAGTAGAATGAGATTCACGCATCAGAAAGAGCTTTACCTGCCATTAGACCTTGTCAATATTTTTATATGTTCTTCTCTGAGACGAGATACGCTTCACGAGCGACGAGATACGAGACTACGGCTCTATTGTAAAGTTTGTTCAAGAACGGCCTTGGCATTACCAAGAATTGAGGTACCGTCACCAACGAGGAGACTATCAAAATTATATTTTAGCAATCGACGTAACCCTTCTCGTGCTTTAGCAGGATCAACATATTTTTCAGCTGGCAACATGGTGAGAGCACCAGAAGGTTTACCAAGGAGGGCATCTCCAACAAGCAACATCCCCTTTCCCTGCTGAAGGAATAATGCACTTTCTCCAGAAGATTTTTGGTCAGCCAATTGAATCACCCATAGCCCTCCTGGAAGCAATTCCCCATCTTTGAAGGTTTTATCTGCTTGAACAGACATGTCGGCTACATCCTTTTCGGGAACCATGAGCTGACAGTTAAATTCTTTTTTGTAGGTGTCAGCTTCTCGCGCATGATCTCGATTGGTTAAGACAATATAGTCTACTTGCTCACCGTGCTTAATCTGAGCCATGTCTCCGGTGCTCATGGGGGGCGGGTCTACAAGGATCCGATGTTCTCCGACTTCAAGAAAATGTCCGTTGAAATCTATTTGTTTCTCTTCTGAGAACCATGACCATTGCCAAATACGAGGAAGAACTTGTTTCATAACGATCCGATCGCTTCTTTGAGCATCGTTGTGGTTTTAGCCAAAATATCATCCTCACTCGGAAGATCCAGGACATCATCTTCAGGCACAGTGATAAATTTACGATTGGCTCCTTTAGTAAGTGAAATCAAAAATAGACTGTTTGAGGGTGTCGTGGGAATCACCACCTCTACAGAGGAGTCAAGGCTCAGTACGACCTCAAGAAATTTTTGTTTGCCAGCTTCTAATTCATCCATAAATGATCATTATTCCTTCTTGACAATTGACTAACCATGATCCTAAAGAGCAATCAAAGAGCTGAGGCCTCGGGTTGTGTTGAAGCGAGTAACTTGTCAACTTCTTCCAAAATCATCTCATGTCCTGCCATATTAAAATTGCCCACACGCTGCCATCGAATAACTCCTTGCTGGTCAATGATATAGACGTTGGGGATAAATTTTCCCCCTCCATACAATTTGTCGGTAATTTGTTCAGGATCTGTTAAGTAAGGGTAGGTCACGGCTAAGGGAAAGGTCTTGAGAAAGTCCGTGACATGTCCGGAAGAATCTCCTGAGGAATTAACTCCAACGACTGCAACATTTTTTCCTTGTATGGCTTCATGTACTCTTTGAAGATTTGTACCCTGAATGAGGCACGGCTCACAAATGTGAAACAGTCCGAGCACAACAACTTTTCCTTTGAATGCTTCAAGCGATGTGGATTTCCCTGAGAGGGATGTGAGTGTAAAGTTCGGCGCAGGTTCACCAACTTTAAAAAATCCTGCCGTCAATCCAATGCCGCCACTGCTAAAAAAAAGTGTTACGATGCTTGTGATGATAAACCAGCGTTTCATAATAAAGCCTCCCTTGCGAGAAAAATATGATGCACGTCTCTAGAGGAGAATAACATTGTTGAATACACAGATGTTAGCACAGCAAATTTTTATGCGGCAACACAACGAATGTCTAGGATAGGTAATTATTGACTTGAAGGTTGGAGAGGTTCAAATAAACCTAATTGCAGTTGTTCCGCGCGTGTGAAGGAGATCGGATATTTATCAGTAAAGCAAGCATCGCAATATTGGTTAGACTGTCCTGGAGCCAC
>JBMYWX010000252.1:0-4739 GCA_049607825.1 Nitrospirales bacterium | reverse complement strand
TCTGCAAGAATCCACTGATCCATTCAGGAAAAATTCAAGGAGTGTTATGTCTAGGTGCATCTGAACCTCATGATTGGTCGGTATTCGAGAAAAGCACACTCCGTGAAGTCGCAGAGTTGGTCGCGCTCACAATTCATAACACACAAGTGGAAAAAGATCGTCGGGAAGCTGAGGTCGCCTTAGCAACGAACAGGCAGCGTTTGAGCATGGCTCTGGAGGCGACGGGATCTGGAACCTGGGATTGGAACTTACAAACTGGACATGTTGTCTCTGAGGACGCCTGGTTCAGAACCTTAGGTTATGAGCAGCATCAGACGGTACCCCATGTTCGTTTCTGGAAAACACTGGTTCACCCGGATGATATGAGACATGTCCGAAATGCACTCAAACGGCATTTTTCTGGAGAAACTGAGACATATGAATGTATCAATAGACTTCGAAAGTCGAATGGAAAATGGAGATGGAGCTTAGATCGAGGTCGCGTTATTGAATGGTCGGCTGAAGGAAAAGCCTTGCGCATGGTCGGAACAAATACTGACATTACGGAATTACGAGTCTTACAGGAAAAGCTTCAGGAAAGTGAAGCTCGTTTCCAAAGTATTCTCGATCACTCTCCATCATTGATTTATATGAAAGACCGTGATGGACGATATCTATTGGTAAACAAAAAATGTGAAGAAATGTTTGGCGTTACAAACGAAGAAATTCAAGGGAAAATGTCCCATGAAGTGTTTCCTCAAAAATTGGCAGACCAGTTTTTCCGTAATGATAGGCTGATCATGGAGTCGAGAAGTCCGCATCTTTGCGAAGAGCACATTTCTCAAGCAGATGGTGAGCATACAGTTCTATCGATGCAATTTCCAATTTTAGATTCTACAGGCAAGCTGAATGCCTTGTGTGGAATATCAACAGATATTACGGCGCGTAGGTTGATTGAAGAAGCGCTTCGGAAAAGTGAAGATCGGTTTGAAAAGTATTTTGAATCCGGATTAGTGGGGATGGCGATTACCTCTTTGAATAAAGGGTGGATAGAAGTAAACGAACGCATGTGTGAAATTCTTGGATTTAGTCGTCAAGAATTGAATGAATGGACCTGGGCTGAGTTAACCCATCCAGATGATCTGGCTGCCGATGAAGCCAAATTTACGAAATTGTTGGCAGGAGGCATTGAATCATATTCTGTGGAGAAACGGTTTGTTCGGAAAAACGGAGGTGCGGTCCATACAAATCTGTATGTGAATGCCGTTCGAAATGATGTTGGTACGGTCGAATATGTTATGGCGATGATCGAAGACATTACAGGTCGTAAGCAAGCTGAACAAAACTTACTAGAGGCTCAAAAAGCTCTCCAAAATCAAAATGAAGCGTTAGAGCAAGAAGTCCAACGACGCAGTGCACGTATTCAGGAACTTGAACAACGACGCATGCAAGTCGAAAAACTTGCAGCCCTAGCGCAAGTCGCAGCTGGTGTGGCGCATGAGATTAACAACCCTTTGGCCTCTATTAGTCAAGCCATGCTCTTGGTTAAACAGGCGGTTGATCCAGCTCACCCGTATTTTGAATATGTCGGCAGGATAGATGAATGTATTGCCCGAATGGCGCGAATCGTACAACATATGTATGAATTGTATCGTCCCCAACAGTCAACGTTGTTAGAACAAAATGTGGTGCCCATTGTTTCGACAGCCATTGATATTATGCAGCCAGCTGCAGAGAAACGTCTGATTTCTTTAGATGCTTGGTTGCCCGATCGCATCATGACTGTGTTATGTGTACCCACTGAACTTGTCCAAATTGTTTGTAATTTGATCCAAAATGCTTTAGAAGCATCAGCCCCAGAGCAACATGTAATCGTGAATATCACCAACGACCAAAAGCATGTGATCGTGTCCATTTCGGACAAGGGCTCGGGGATTTCATCTGATATGTTCTCTCATATTTTTGAACCATTCTTTACAACGAAAGGCACTGAGGGTGGTCAAGGACTAGGGCTAGGGTTGTCGGTCTCTAAAAGCTTGGTTGAGTCTATGGGAGGGATGCTACGTTTCACTTCAAACAAAAATCAAGGTAGTACTTTTAATATTGTGCTGCCTGTGCTAACACGGAAAGGCAAAGAGTCAATATGACGCAACAAGAAGGTACTATTCTCCTAGCAGATGATGAAGAAACCTTTGCCAAGGCCACGCAAACACTTCTCCAAGATCAAGGGTTTGAATGTCATACTGTTGGGAATGCCAAGGAACTTTCTTTGGCATTAGAAGGAAATAACTACGATCTCCTTATCACTGACCTCAAGATGCCAGGGAATCGAGTCATGGAAATGGTTAATGAGATCCACGCTCGCTCAAAGATTCTCCCGGTGATTGTCGTAACAGGATATCCGTCAATCTCTTCTGCGGTTGACTCCGTGCGGCTCAACGTCCTTGAGTATATGGTGAAACCAATAGAATTTCCGCACTTACTCAAATGCGTCCAAAAAGGAATTCAGTTTAAACAACAGATGCAAGCGTCTCGCACAGTTAGCGCCTTGACTCAGCAACGACTGGAACAATTAGAGAATGTTGAAAATGCTCTTCAAAACCTGGGAAATTCAGGATTGGCGCAGTCGAGTGAAACAATCACAACATCACCAACCCTAGCCAATCTACAAACCCAGCTTCAGGAAGTTGTGGAACATTTAAAAGCCAAATCCGCCATCACTCCTCACCCGCAAGCCGAATCTCCATCTGAACCAATACTCTCAGACTACTTTCAACTACGTGAAGGCATTTACGAAGCCATCCAAGTTTTACAACTGACCAAAGGAAGTTTTCGATCGAAAGAATTAGCGAGTCTCCGTCTTAAATTGCAGGACCTTTTGAAGAACACAAACCCTCACCCTTAATTGAAGGCCATTGTGCTGAGTGATGGTCAAACGGTCGTTCGTTTTTCCCAAATACTCTATTCATGGTTTATTCATCTGTGACAACCGGAATCAAGTCTGAGATGCGCATCAAGTCCAAAGCCTGTTTGACTGGTCCCTCACAGACACGAAGAGTTAACGCTCCCGAGGCATTCTGATATCGTTTGTGAGCAATCACGATAAGGCCAATCGCTACACTGTCGAGAAACGGAACCTCTCGGAGGTCAAACACAATTTTCTTAGCGTTTTCTTCTCTCGCTAACTGAAAGGCATCCAAAAACGTTTGACGTGCCTTCATGTCAAAGCGGCCGAAGAACGTCAGTGTTGTACAACCAGAATCAGTTTTGAGGGAATATTCCATGTGTCATCACCAGTGAACACTCGGCGGGCAGGTCTCTCTTACCTCTGTCCACCAGTGATGGGTAGGCTATGCTCTATCAAGCTTTCTCTGTAACTTCCTTTATTAAGCCTAAAGAAAGTCGACCTTTTTAGCCTTCTTAGGCTCACATTGTCAAGATAGATTCGCATTTGCCATAGCTTTATATTTATCCTCTCAACTGCTTTCAGGATAAATGGCTTAGATCAAAGGTTGCCTTTGACCTAAAGAAATGTGTCCATAGTTCTCAGAATACCAACTGATCAGATGCTTTAACGGCTACGCGAATGTAAGGTCTAAGGCTTTAATGATTGACGAGCATTAGGCGAATCGGTTGACCTAACGAAGAGTGGTTTTCGCAATGTCGACCTTCGAGGCGAATGGGCTCGACTTGAGCGGATGTAATTTTGGTAGGCCAATCTGCGGGATGTTGATCTCTCGAAAGCTTAGCTCGAAGGAACCAGCATCAACGGCACACATATCTCTGGCACTTTGTTTCCCAAAACTCTTCACCTAGAAGAGAGTCTACTCTCAATCCAACATGGTACCCGCTTATACTATTCCACATAGCCCTTGTAATTGTGAAATTAACTTTCAACCCCTTTTACTTTAATTGAGTGCTCGCAGAAATGGGCAAAATGACGCTCCGTCTATTTCTGCGTTGACAGGATTCCCCTACCAACTTACACTCCTGTTTGTGTTCAATGGAAGGAAGTGTTAGAGCCATACCCATACCTTCCAACCTATGATGGGTTCCAATGCACCGTTTCGGATTGGACACGTGGCATCCCAGAAAACTGAATGGAAAGGATCGAGGTTACTCTAGAATGAATCATCCTCACAACATCATTGCCATTGTCTATGATTTTGACCATACGCTGAGCCCGCATTATATGCAGGATCACACTATTTTGCGACATGCGGGGATCGACCCAAAAGAGTTCTGGCCAAGTTGTACTGCACTGATCGAAGCCAAGGGATACGATCAAGAATTGGCTTATATGAAGCGTCTACTCGAGCATGAGGCGATACGAGCACTCTCGAATAAGGATCTTGAGAAGATGGGTGCTGATCTAACATTTTTTCCAGGGATTCCAGATTGTTTTGAAGAATTGAATGCCTTATTTAGTCCACAAGAATATGAAGAATTAGGCATTCGCTTAGAGCATTATGTAGTGAGCTCGGGCTTGAAGGCTATCTTGGATGGATCTCACATCGCCCAATACGTGAAGGCTATTTTTGGTTGTGAGTTTGATGAAGATGATGGCCACATTAGTTTCCCGAAGCGAACAATTAGCCACACACAAAAAACGCAATTTCTCTTTCGCGTTAATAAAGGCTTGCTCGATATGGATCAGGATGTGAATGATCATATGCCTGAAGAGATGCGACGTGTGCCATTTCGCCATATGATCTACGTTGGTGATGGGCCAACCGATGTGCCGTGTTTTACCCTGATGA
>JBMYWX010000251.1:0-4741 GCA_049607825.1 Nitrospirales bacterium | reverse complement strand
ACCGAATGGAAGCGCCGGTGTATAGTATCCGTCATGCCGATGAGGCCCGGTCACTCTCAAACAGCTTGCAACTGGAAGTGACGACTGATACCGATTGCTATATTACGATTGTGGATGTAGATGCCGAGGGAAATGTCAATGTCTTGTTCCCTAACCCCTACCAAAAGCAAAGCTTTTATCCTGATGGGTTTGTCCGGGCCAATAAAGCTGTGTTGGTTCCAGATTCGCTTCGTTCAGGCAATCGGGCTGGATTTCATTTTGACTATGCTAATCCTGCTGGAGTTGACACTATTCGGGTTTTTGCTACGACTGATCTTCGCCTAGCTGAGAAAATTCGTCGATCTGTGCAACCGAGCAGACCAGTTGAGTCCAATAAGACCACGATCGTTGGACGACCCATTGTGCAACTAGCTAGTTTGCGTCAGGAATTGGTGGGGAGTCTGACTCGTGGACTCATTACGGTTCCTGATGAGCCGACCCAAATGAGTGCTCAGGAAGAGATGCCAATGATGGCCCAGGTGCAAGAGGTTGCTGAGCCTGAGCAATATGAAGAAGTGGAAGAGTATGTAGAGGAAGGGCAAGATGTTGCTGAGGGGTTTGTTGACACTGCTGAATATGAGGAAGAGGCTGCACAAAGTGAATTCCAAGCCATTCCAGTTCAACAAAATATTCCTGACTGGACTGCCGCTTCTGTCACGGTTTTAGTGAGCGAATAGGCCAATCTTTAGTCGCCTTTTCAACTCTCTACTACGTTCTCACAAGTCAAAAGAGCCTCTTGTCCTCACGGATGAGAGGCTTTTTTTGTTCAAAGAGCTGCTGCCTCCTATTCAACATTTTGATTTCTTCTGTTCGCTAGTCGTTTCTTAACTTTCAGAGATATACGTTTCATCATTCAATTTATATTGTCTGTGCGTCCTAGTCGAATTCATAGGTAATCCTTTTGCTTAAATATTGGCTTGATGCCAACATTTGGGCATGCTTACTGGTGTCTGTCCAGACGTTCCATTTCGTCTAACCTCTGAAACATATTTAATTACAGTAAGTTGTATACCCTGCCTGAACCTTGCGTCACACTGGTATTGGAGTTGCTATATCTAAGAATCAATATGAGATGTACCCACAACACACTCAATTTTTTTAAATAATTTCGGTGAACCGGATACACATATCTCACGACTCATGATGCAGAAGGGACGATCAAGATATGAACGCTAGTCAATTCAATAAAGACAATCGAGAAACAGAAGTGAGTCACGTAACGCACAACCAGGGTAGAAAATATTCTCTGGTCAATTCATTTTCACAACACACCATAAAAGGGGGATCTATTATGCGACAGTTTGCCACTTTAAAACGCACAGTCTTTCTGGGGCTGTTAGCCTCAATGTTTGTCGGAAGTCCGGCTTTTGGGGAGATTAGTCTTCCATCGGCCATAGAGCTAGAGAAGTCGATGTATTTTCAAAATTCTGCAGGTGAGCCTGTCCAGTTTCAACCAGGTATTTATGAAGTGGAACAAAATGGGGAACATGCCCTCAACATAGAACGAGTTGGTCATGGAGGAGAAGCGACGTCCATTCAAGCCATCCCGGCTGGACATGATCAGGATGTCGAGGCCAATACCACCCATTTAGTGCCTGCTCCTGACAACAATGCTGATAAACAGCATTTAGTATATGTGACTCCCGAAGGGTTAGCCTTGGAGTCAGTTGGTTCATACAGTGGTGTGTTTTCTCGCTCTGCAATGACCTGGGGACAAAAGGCTAGTGCTGATGAAGCGGCAATGGAAGATCAATTAACTGTGGAAATTGAAAAGGCCATATACTTTAAGACCATAGGGGGCGATCCCAAGGTTGTTCAACCAGGTGAATATCAAGTTGCCATGGCAGATAGTGGGTTAGAGTTGACCCCAGCTGATGGCAAGGGAGAAGCTACGACCATTGAGGCTGAATCATTAGGAACCTCGGCGGCAGTGCTACTTCCAGAATTCAATGAGAATGCGGACCTTGAATTGCTCATGCTTGGTACGGCTGGTGGTCAGTCCGTGGTCGCGTTAGGCTCACATAGTGGTACGTTCCCACGCGGTCTTTGGGGGAAAATTAAAGGTGGCGTGAAAAAAGTTGCGAAGGGTGCTGTGAAGAGAGTCAAAGGGAAAGTCAAAGGTACGTTGAAGAAGGGCTATCGATTTGCTAAGGGAAAAGTGCACAAATATGGCAGAAAGGCCATCAGTGCAGCCAAGAAGCATGGTAGAAAAGCGTTGGCTAAGGCCAAAAGCCATGGCTGGAAGTATGCGAAGAAATATGGGAAGAAGATTAAGTCAGGTGCCTGGAAGTATGGAAAACGAGCGATCAACAAGTTGTGTGGCAAAGACAAAAAAGAAAAGTGTATTCAAATGGCTGCACAGTTAGCCCAAAAAGCTGGGCAATCGGGTGGATCCTGATACTTCAACGTGTCATTGAGATCAACACACAAAGGGCGTTCTTCGGAACGCCCTTTGTTTTTATAGAACGATGAGCAAAATATCGAACAATCGTATATGAGGTGCAACCATGAGACAGAATAATTATTGTCGATACCTAATCTTGTTACAGCTCTTGACCATCATACTGTGTGTGGCCCCCGCCTTTGGCGGGCTCAATTTCCCCACTGCGATTCGTGTGGACAAGTCCATTTATTTTCAAAAGCCTGATGGTTTGCCGGTTCAGATAAATCCGGCTGTGTATGAAGTTGAACAGGATGGAGACTCCATACTGAACCTCCATGCTGTAGGAGCTCAAGTCAGTCAGAGCATACCGATTCTCGCTATTCCAGCGAATCATGATGAAAAAATGTTCGAGGCTTCGGCCGACCTTGTTCCATCCCCTGATAACAATCCAGACAAACAACATGTATTGCTGTCTTTACCCAACGGTTTGGCTTTGGAGGCTGTTGGGTCGTATAGCGGTGTCTTTTCTCGATCTGCACTAACATGGGGTACGAAAGCTAGTGAGGAGAGTTCTCGCTCAACAGAGGAGCTGCTCAGTTTGGATATTGATAAAGCGATATATTTTAAAACTGTGGGAGGTGACCCCCAAGCTATTCAGCCAGGTCATTATGATGTGGCACAAGGTGACAATGGCTTGATCTTGACCCTTAGGGGCGGTACTAAAGATGAGTCTATCAATATTGAGACCGAGTCGTTAGGTACTTCGGCAGCTGTGATGTTTCCAGAGTTCAATGGTAACCCTGACCTAGAATTGTTAATGCTCGGCACGTCTGCGGGGCATTCGTTTGTGGCGATTGGATCGCATAGTGGAACTTTCCCTCGTGGTTGGGGGTTCGTTAAGAAGCTAGGACGGGGAGTCAAGAAAGGCGTGAAGAGAGCTGGAAGTAGAATTAAACGAGGGGCAAAGATTGCACATGGAAAATTTGGACGGCATGTTGCCAGACATGTGAAAAAGGGTATCCGAGCCGGAGGGAAGTACGGAAAAAAATATGGACGTAAAGTAGTAGTTGCTCACTATAAAGCGGCCAAAAAAGCGACCAAAGAAGTGGCCAAATTTTGTACGAAGTCGGTGAACAATGCGTACACATGCTATAAGGTTGGTAAGACGATAGCATCGGCAGCCGCGAGTTGATGAGGGTTTTTCCCTTTAGACAAATTTCTTTTGAGTCGAATTTTAGAGACCGTCAACTACTCAATCATCAAAGATCTCTCTTATCTTTGGGCCTTAGCGCAGCATTGCTCTAAGGCCCATCTTGAGGCTTGTCATGCTGTAAATTCCTGTAGCACACATGGGGAAATCATTGAGGAAAATCAAATAATGATGTGGTCATCCCCGACACCTTAAGGCCCGCAGAGATTATGTCCTCAGATATTTGTTGTTTCCTCCCTATCTCTATTTCGTCCGAGTGACTCCTTACCTGTTTACTCCATGGTTTTAGCCGAAGTTTTGCCAATCCAGGCCAAGTTAAAGTGTGAACCAATCGTCAATTTCAGGCATAGGCTAGAAGCTAACGTTTGGTTATACGTACTAACATTTAGCCAACCTATTTTTTTGATTCAAATTAAAAAACATAAAATTTATAAAGTTCAATAGTTTATGATGCCTATGGTCAGCTGGGAAGGGCTGCCATTGGTATTCCTCTCTTCAGAAGCCTCATAGAAACAAACAAAAAAAGAAAAAGAAAAGACTTGAAAAATAGCCTTGAACCGGATCAACATAGCTCACGACTAACAACACAGTAGCAACGAATACCACATGAATGCCTGAAAAAAACATGAGTGAAAATAAAAGGAACAGGTATAGATTCATTTTCTCGCAGCCAGGGTCAAGATTATTCTCTGGTCATTTCATTATCACAACATCACAATACAAGGGGGATTCGTCATGTCATATTTTACTCACTTAAAACGCACAGCCTTTTTGGGACTGTTGGCTTCCATGTTTGTTGGGAGTCCGGCATTTGGTGCGATCAGCCTTCCATCAGCATTAGAGTTGGAGAAGGCCATTTATTTCCAAAACCCGGCAGGAGAGCCCGTGCAAATCAAAGCCGGTATTTATGAAGTGGAGCAAAATGGGGAAACTGCTCTCAATGTTATCCCAGTCGGTTCAGGGGCAGGAGATGCAACGCCTATTCAAGCCATCCCATCTGGGCATGATCAAGATATAGATGCGAATACTGCTCATTTGGTGCCGTCTCCTGACAACAATGCCGATAAACAACATTTAGTGTTTGTCACACCTGAAGGTTTAGCTCTGGA
>JBMYWX010000250.1:0-4752 GCA_049607825.1 Nitrospirales bacterium | reverse complement strand
TCAATAATTCGGTGAGATTTTGGAAGGAGCTCAGGCATACCATTTCACTCTGGAAAAATTCAAAGACTATCCTAGCGATCACTAGAATACCAATTAGGCAGTGAAAAAGTAGAGCCCCAGAAGTTATCGAAATAGAAAGGGATTTTTGGTGAAGAACTTAGAAATTCACTCGAACAGTGAGGTGACCGACATGCAGAATTGTATCCCACTTGCCATTGACCAAAGTGGGATTCACATTATTATTGATGCTTCGAGTTTGAAACAACAAGGCTTGATAGGCCAGATCAAGGCCAATAGATTTCACGCCAAAACGTTCACAAGGAATTACCCCAAGAAACATCCCACCTTTTTCACACAGCAATCCTAGTCCAACTGAGGGAGCACTATAGGCCGAGTCAGGAACAGTTGGTTCAAATGAAGAGCTAGGAACTGGGCTCTCCGAATACACGTATCCGGCTCGCGCGGCCACCTCCCAATCAGGAAGCACTGCTGGGTGAAGCCATTTATACTCTGTTCCAATCATGGCAACAATGGCATCCCCATAATTGCGTGCAAAAGGAACCGTCGCTCCGTTGGAGAGATTGAGGTTAAGATTTTCGAATTCACTCCAATCTTCGTAATCAATATCGACCTCAACTTTCCATTCTCGGTACTGATCACGTATCGGCCATACAGCGAGGGCCCAGGTAAAAATGTGCGGTAGTTCAATCGTTGTTTGTGCATCTGCAACCAATGCACCATTCGCCAGAAACTGCCCCTCAAGCTTTAGGTCAACGCCACTCCGATACACAAACGCAAGATTCACTAATGGGAGTCCCGCGTCATTCCTCAATGGCGTCCATAAGACACTGGCATTAAAACCTAAAGCCGTGTCTGTCCCATTGGCTTCAAGGGCCGTGCCTGCAGGAAGTCCAAAGGCATTCCCAGGAGCTGCGGTTTGCTGAAACTCAGCTTGCCCCTCTCCTAAGAAGCTCGCAAAAGTATAAATATCTAAACCTCCTCCTATGGCTAGATAGTCGTTTACCTTAAGGGCCACAGTCGGTTTAATATCAATCAAGGGCAACGAAACCCGTTTGGTCAAAAATGTCAATGAACTACTGTCTGGATATTCAACGCTAATTCCGAATGGACTTATGACACCTAAGCCGACAGTCCAATCCTGAAAAATTTTGCTTCCAAGATCTTCTAAATTTGCCGTCAAATAGAATTGACTCGGGAGAGGTGTACTGATGGTCCCGCCAAAATTCCCCTCTGTCTTTGTCCCATTGGCACCGTTAAAGGTCGTGCTCGCACCAATCAACAAGGTACCAATCGACATTTGGACGCCCCGCAATTGGGTCATGCCAGCCGGATTAAAATACAGGGCAGAGGCATCATCAGCTTGAGCAGCAAAGGCCGTCCCTTGACCAGTAGCTGAAGCACTTTGATCTAATATTCGATAGGCTGAACCATATCCCTCTGAGGTGAAGGACATGAGAGATAACATTGAGAAAACCACAGAAAACATGAAACGAGATGGAAATGTTAGAAGCTTGCCCATGGCTACTCCTGGAATGGTTGAAATCGGTTGCTGGATTTATGCAGCGAGGCGAAGTGTACGGGAAAACCCTATTGATAGCAAGATGAGACTTATCTCATTTCGCCTCATGACGGGCCCATTCGTGATCTTATTGATTTACCTCTGGCCAACCACTTGTAGCAGTTAGTTGTTCTTGTTGCTATCCTTCTCCCCAAGTACAATAACGCTATTAGATTGAACGAGGAGGTCAGAGTTGAAGATCACAAAATTTCTCCACACTCGGATGCGTGTCAGTAACATGGAAGAGACCATCGCATTTTATTGCAATATACTTGGCCTCGAGGTCGTTGATCAGAAAGTGTCTCCTCGTGGATCTCATCTTGCTTTTCTTGCCGTGCCAAATAGTGAAGAACTCATTGAACTTTGCAGCTTTCCCACAAGTGGGCCCGTCACCGTTCAAGAAGACCTCGTCCACCTGGCCTTTCAAGTTGAGAACTTGGAAGACTCCATCAATGAGCTCAACGAAAAACATGTCACGATTACAGATGGCCCAACAACTTCATCGTCCGGAAGCCGTTTTATTTTTATTGATGCACCTGACGGATATGAAATTGAATTGATTGAACAGCCTCCTGGCGTGACGATGGTCTAGACTCGTTCTTTTAACCCGACATACACATACCTCGATGCCTAACCAAAAACAATCAGCCACGAAGGAGTCTCACTTCCTCAACGACAAAATTCGGAGACTACCTCCTACACCAGGAGTCTATCTCTTCAAAAACTCGAAAGGGGATATTCTCTACATTGGAAAAGCCGCCGTCTTAGCTGATCGGGTTCGATCATACTTCCAAAAAGGGGCCGACCTCTCCCCTAAGGTTCTAGTTCTTGTCCCACTCATTCAGGATCTGGAGACTATTGTGACTCAATCAGAACTTGAGGCCTTATTGCTCGAAAGTAACTTGATTAAGCGACATCGGCCACAATTTAATGTCGTGCTGCGGGATGACAAGCAGTACCCCTATCTTCGCTTACCTATCAAGGATCGGTTTCCCAGGCTTTCAATTGTACGAAGAGTCAAAAAGGATAAGGCACTCTACTTCGGGCCTTACGTCCCAACAGGAGCGATGCGAGACACAATTAAAATTATTCGCAAGGTGTTCCCCTTAGCAACGTGTACCATTGACATAGATGGGACAGCTGACCGTGCATGCTTAGAATTTGAGATTAAACGATGCATGGCCCCCTGCACGGGGCACCAGTCTCAAGAAGACTATCACCGTATCGTCCAACACGTGCGAATGTTTCTTGAGGGACGCGACCACGAACTTGTCGATGCACTCCGACAAGACATGCATGCCGCAGCTGACCAGGAGGAGTTTGAAGAAGCCGCTCGATTACGTGACAGGATCATCAATATTGAAAGGACTCTAGAAAGGCAACGTATTACGCAAATCCATGCCATTGACCAAGATGTGCTGGGCATAGCCCGATCTGGTTCATCTGCAGATCTCCAATTGCTCTTCGTGCGTGGAGGCCTTCTTATTGGCCGTAAAGACTTCTACTGGAACGACGCAACAGATGTCTCAAATCCTGAGTTAATCCGTTCGACCATCGAACAGTTTTATAACAAAGACATATTACCTCCCAAAGAATTACTGGTCCCTTCAGATTTTCCCGACAAAGATCTCGTGAAAATATGGCTCAGTGAGAAAAAAGGCGAAACTGTTCGGATTCTTGCTCCAGAACGAGGAGGAAAATATCACCTTCTACAACTAGCTGAAGAAAATGCGGCGGTGGCCTTAGAACATCACATGCACCGACAAGATAAAGAACTGGAAGCTCGAAAAGAGCTTCAACACTTGCTCCACTTGGATCGACTACCAAATCGTATCGAAGGATTTGATATTTCTAACACGATGGGAACACATTCTGTTGCATCTATGGTCGTGTGGGAAAACGGGTCCATGAAAAAGGCCGATTACCGAAGATTTAAAATCAAAACAGTTGAAGGGGCCAACGACTTTGCCAGCATGGAGGAAGTCATGACTCGACGATACGGCGGCACACTAGCCACTGATGAAGACAAATCCCTGCCTCTTCCAGAGGTTGTTCTTATTGATGGTGGTGCTGGTCAATTAGGGGCGGCCCTCACAGCTGTCAAAAAACTTGCCATACCCTCAATTTCTTTATTTGGTTTGGCAAAAGCCAAAGGGGAGAAAGAAGAGAGAATTTTTTTGCCAGGACAATCAGCGCCCATTGTCCTGACTCCCGAATCGCCCATCAGCCACCTTCTTCAAACCATTCGTGATGAAGCTCATCGTTTTGCTATTCGATATCACCGTCGACTACGAAGCCAATCCATTGTCCCCATCGAACGACAACGAAGTCGTCAATTCTAAACACCTGACCAGGATTCACTATTGACGATGCTTGAAAAACACACCATATTGGCCTGGACCCTCAGCATTCTATTTGCTCTCTTTGCAATATCCTTTGTCATTCAACTTGTGGACGATGCAGGAACACCATTTTTATTGGATGCAGACAATAAACTCGAAATCCCTCCCCCTCCCAAAACCATGTATCAAATGGGTAAAGAGACCAAAAAGAAACCTCCCCCAACGAACAGATTCTAGGGCTAACATACATAAACAATCGCGTGTTATGAAAACCCTGCACTCCTGATACTTGCTTGAGTCCGCCTCAATCCATCTTTCCTTATTTACCCGTATCAAGACAGCCACGCTATCACATTTGTGCGATTCGATTCTTTTGGCCCCTTATTTTAGAAACATCTCGAACATGCTGTCTCGAGATTCTGCTGCTCATCGTGCGTTCTTCCGCTCCGATTGAGTCCGTTCAAGTACAACGGCACATCCTTAGAAATCAAAAGGTAAAGAAAGGCAAAATCATTAAGAATTGCAGAAACTATCCCGAAAATACGGTTGGAACTGTTCGAAATTCAGGATGGTTGATCACGAATCTCCATTAGCTTGATAGAGAGAATGAATGAAGATAGGGACACCTTAAAACTGGAATCTATGACCAGTCCACAATCCTGTGTCAGCAATGAACAGTTAACAATTCGACCTGTATGAATTCTGAAGAACAACCTCATTCACAATCTCCCAGTTGGCTCACCTTCCAAGTTGGCATGGCCCTCACGCTGGCGTTGGGCGTCGGACTTCCAGTCCTAGGCAGTTTGTCTTTTGAATTCGCATTCCCCAATT
>JBMYWX010000249.1:0-4793 GCA_049607825.1 Nitrospirales bacterium | reverse complement strand
ATCGAAAAGTTATTGAACAACCGCCCGCGGAAGTGCTTGCCGTAGCGAACGCCTTACGAAGTGTTTCGCGCAGCCCGTGGTGCACTTGACGGTTGAATGTGGGTTTTGTTAACTAATACCAAATAGGGGGTCAAGTCGATTGCTTTATAAGATAAAGGCACTTTGGAGAATGTTGAGCTACCCAATAGTGAGTCTGGGAATGTTGTGACGATTCCAATACGAATGCGCTGAGAAGGATATAGACTTCACGAAAGCAAAGTCGCAAATTTAATGCTATATCATACAACAAGTAACTTGCCTCCATTTTCTTGTTGTGTATTCATTGCTTGCTTACTCACCTCTGTCTTGAGTCATCGCCGTCTTCGCCACGGTTGTACATTGTTCGACTGTGAGCTTTGGTGCCAACCCACGCGCAGTGACTCCTTTCCCCATCCCTCCCCGCATCACTTTCTGTTGGGCTGAAAACATTGCGTTCATCATTTTCACAACGGCATCGACTGATTTATCCTTTGATTTCATAATCCTTTTTAAAACTTTTTTTTGCGTCTTCGCTCGTTTGACTCGCTTATATACCTGCTTCCCAGTGCGCTGAGCATGTCGAAGCACATCCTTCGAGACCTTGCGAGTCACCTTCGCAGCCGGTCGCAACTTCTTTCGAACGTGATTAAACATTGATTTCAACCCACGACTCCATACGCCTGTCTGTGACCCCACGGCTTCGTATGCGGTCCCATCGGGTCGGTACAACACAAGTGACTTCAGTTCAGGATGCTCTACGGATACTGGCATAAGGAAGGCTCGTTCCGTAGAAAGCACTTCCTCATGTGAGGCAGTTGTCGCCTCAATCACAATCGCGTCCACTCGTGTGCCACCGATCGGGGATAGCTCTAACCAATACTCAGCTGTATCGACGTGATAGAGACCTGCAGGGATCTGTATTGGCTCACCCCCTGGCGTCATAAAGTATAAAGGTTCGGACATTCCTACTCCCGCAGGAATACTGATATCCGCTGTGGCCAACCCTGAAGAAAACAATCCAAGTCCGATACTCAGGATACCGATACTGAGAAATGTATACATACGACGCATAAGCATTCTCCTTTAGATGAATTGATATGAGTGACACATCTGTTTTCTGGGTAGTCGAATCCATTATCTTCTTGGTTCAATTTCCCCATTAGTCACTGGTAATAGTTGACTCTCTGCGGTTCACCAACTGTGGTTGATTGTACTTCTTCATAAGTATCTGATTGCAGGCATGTCTGTTGTATCTTGAATTTAAAGAAGGGTTAATGCGTATAGATGACACGCAAGTCGGATAGCTTTATGGTACTGCTTTGCAAGCGAAGAATAGAGGACACTGAGAAATTCATAACTGAATGATCGAGCAAGATTGCCCGGGCCAGTCATTGAGAAACAAGTCTGTTTCTATTCCGATTCCCCCACTTCCCAGTAGACCTAGGTCTGCTTATTCCGGTTCATAGCTCATGGGACATAGGCTTACTGAAATTTGTCGTTTCTGTCTCATCAAAGATTCAAGACAAGAGAAGATGAGGGTTTATCCTACCTTGATATACGTCTGAGCCTTCCATTGACTGTTTCCCTCTAATACCTGAATACCTTTTTTCTCAATAAATGGTTTCCGGTTTATTTCGTCTGCTACCCCATACCAGGGTTCTATGCACACAAAAAGCGCATCAGAATTCGGCTTTGACCAGAGTCCTAGGAAAGGAAACCCTGACACTCCCATCTCAACGAAATGTTCCGTTTTTGTCGATTGGAGTCGTATATTCTGAGACTTGAACCCTTCAAAAACTAAGGCATCATCCTTAAACAACTCATGATGCAACGCAATACTTGCTTCATCCTGTAAATAGTGAGGTTCGATTACACCTGAAAGGAGTGGACCATCTAATAGATGACGATCGAGGGTCTCCTTCTCTGAAAAAACCAGTTCGTAATCTTCAAAGCTTGTTCCCTCGACCATCGGGCATGTGAATCCTGGGTGAAGGCCAAGCGAAAAATGCATATCTTCCTCCCCGGTATTAAACACTTCATAGGTACAATTGACCTGTGACGCGACGAGTTCATACGTCAACAGTAATTCGAATGCGACAGGATATTTGGCTAAGGTTTCATCGCTGGATTTGAGTCTCAACCTCACCCTGTCCTGGCTTTGTTCGGTCACTTCAAACTCTTGATCTCTGGCAAACCCATGCTGAGGAAGTTCATACACCGCTCCCCTGTAATCGTATTTCCCATCTTTAACCTGTCCAACGATAGGAAATAAAATCGGCGCATGTCGTGCCCAATAGTTTGGATCCGCCTGCCAAAGGTACTCAATACCGGTCGCGTTCGATTTCAAGCTAGATAACTCGGCCCCTTTTGATTTGACAATCGCTGTTAACTCCTCATTCTGCAAATGAATCATGAAGTCACGTTCCTTATCTCATCCAACGCGGTAACGGAGTGATTCGCTCCATCGTACATTGGGTTGGTTTGCCTACGCATCGATGCCTTCCATGCGTGTGTAGCCGTGTCGCGCGTTTCATGCATTCTGTTATCGCCCCTCTCAAGCACCCAACGCAGCTCAGGAAGATCTTATACTTACGTTTGCTATGCCATAGATCTCATCTAATGACAAGTCATGCGCTGAAAAAGTGGGCATTCTTTGACAGCTTCCCACATATTCTTATCCTCTTTCAGTACCTTAGGATATAGAATGTCCTGAGCGTCGCGTGTCGTCTAGTGGCAGAGTTTTCTTTTCCTGAATTACGATCCAGCATAACTCTATGTGGGTGGAGTCTATGCTAGATTGAAGGCTTTCTCAGATATGTTTGATGGGTTTGAGATGGTCCTTACTTTTGTAGAGAAAATTATTTACATGTGTCTTTAGCACGTCATCGTTGAAACGGATTAATTGCTATTGAACTGGACGGTTGGAGCCTTGTATGTCCAGCCTCCAGACTTCACACATCTGTCTTTTTTTCCTTGATAGTTTTTCTTATAGCTATAACCCGAAGGACAGTTTAGCGGGTCATGGTCTGTTGTCTGCGTGACTCCGGCGATCTTCATGGTTCCTCGACAAATGTCCTTTCCGGATTTAGAAAATGGAAACGTACCCATACTTTTCCCCATGAATTTCACGTTAGGGCAGGAAATGGGCTTCACCTTCGGACTCACTTTCTTTCGACAATGGGCCCCGGATTCAGCGTTGTTGATATCAAAACTGTAACCAGACGAACATTTGAAATACGGGGCTGCCTTCACCTCCGTGTCGGCAAAGAAGTTTCCAGAATAAAACAATGTTGCGATTAGAATACATATCTCATGTTGTCATCCTCTCTCGATGGGTTATAAATAATATAAAACAGCAATTATCTGACATGATGCAAAGCGATTTCAATTCTTCTGATTCCCGACCTTGCTATCATACAATCAGGGACACTGATATTTTATGAATGAACTTTCACTCGATGAGTCGGCCATACATTCGCGATGGTTCAAAACTAAAAGAAAAAATTCAGGTCACAGACGTTCTCAGTTCAAAAAATTGAATAATACTTACGAGGAAAGGAGAAATATCAGAAAGATTAAAGATTTGCGGCATAAATAGTTTGCTTGACTAGCTCCTGTATCACCACGATTGCGCCCAATATGGCGTTGGCCCTCCCGATTAGTAAGGATTGTTGAATCAGTCCTTCAAAATGTTTCGACGATCGGTATACACTCGAACAATGGCTACCAATATACACTACGCCTATCTAGCTCCCGAAGGATTTCAGTCTCAACTCGCCAAGGAGCTTAAGGGTATTCAATCCCAACATGGGCGCTTGATTGTGACAGATCGTCCTCCTGAACAATCTCCTTTCTGGGTGCAGAATTGTTGGCGTAATCCCATCGTGATACCCATAGATTCGATTTCAGATGCAGTTCAACACCTCAAATCCCTTCAAAGAAACTGGAGCCTGTATTCCTTTCACTTACATCGACGAGGCCAACTGATTCAGGAGCAACTTCCGTATGTCTCCGCAAAACCGCGTCAGTTTCCCATGCGACTTCCTCAGTCCCCTCTCGGGTCATGGACGCTTCTTGATCGCGAGACTCTTTTGGCCGCTAGCGATTGTTCCAGTCCATTTCCTAATGGAGCCATACAGTTTGTGGAGGATAAGACGAATCCACCAAACCGAGCATATCTGAAGTTATGGGAGGCGCTGACGATGGTCCAGCACTATCCCACGTCTGGTCAGTTTTGCATTGATGTCGGCGCAAGCCCAGGAGGATGGACCTGGGTTTTAGCCACATTGGGCGCTGAAGTCTTAAGCATTGACCGATCGTCTCTAGACAGACGAATTTCTACAATGCCGGGAGTCTCTTTTCAAAAAGATAATGCCTTTTCCCTCAGCCCGAAAACATTCACAGGGTCTCGAGACCATATCGACTGGCTCTTTAGCGATCTTGTATGTTATCCAGAAAAACTCTTCGACTGGGTCATGATGTGGGTCGAATCAGGTATCTGCGACAATTTTATTTGCACCCTGAAGTTTCAGGGAGACAGTGATTATCAGATAGCCAAACAGTTTGCTGCCATTCCCCATAGCCAAGTCCTTCACCTGCTTCACAACAAGCATGAGTTGACGTGGATAAAACTAAAAACTTGGGAAACCATTTCCGAATGAAATCCCGTTACACTCTTATGGAGCATAAGAAATACAATGAAACTGATTTCCTGGAACGTGAACGGCATTCGGGCCGTGATCAAAAAAGAATTTACGGCATCGCTTGAAGTGATG
>JBMYWX010000248.1:0-4802 GCA_049607825.1 Nitrospirales bacterium | reverse complement strand
TGGCTAAAGAGAAAACCATTAATATCCAGCGAAGAAAAGGGTCAAATTTTTCTTATCTGGGGTTTAATCATCAAGACGAAATTGTCGGTCAAAAGAAAGTTCGGCAAGCCATAGCCCATGCAATAGACAGAAATAGCATCATTCACCATGTATTTGGAGACATGGCCTATCCAGCAAATTCCGTGTTTCCTCCTGAACATTGGGCCGGCCCATCAACGCTATCTGGGTACAGCTATGATCCAGAACAAGCTCGCATCCTTTTAGAAGAAGCGGGCTTTACTGAATCTCATCCGGCACATCTTATTTATAAAACATCTACTGACCCATTTCGCCTAAGACTCGCTACCATAGTACAACATCAACTAGAACAGGTAGGGATTCGGACCTCCATCCACAGTCACGATTGGGGGACGTTTTATGGTGATATCAAGGCAGGTCACTTTCAAATGTATAGCCTTGCATGGGTAGGACTTAAAACTCCAGACATCTTTCACTACGCATTTCATAGTGACGCCATTCCTCCTCATGGAGCTAATCGCGGCCGATTTGTCGATACACACACCGACGCCCTAATCGAACAGGCACAATCGATGCAAAACCTGCAAACAAAACGTGATACCTATCAACGCTTACAAACGCATCTCCTTGAAGCTCTTCCGTATGTGCCACTTTGGTTTGAAGAACATGTCTTTATGGCCCGGAAGAATATCACGGGATATACCATTTCTCACGATGGTAACTATGATGGGTTACTCGACGTACAACAAACGACAATGCCACATCCCACTACCCGACTCGCTCCCAAAATTTGAGTATGATTAATTTTTTCTTCTCACGATTTTTGAGTGCCGTAGTCGTGATTGTTGGCGTTACCTGTTTAGTGTTCATTTTCATTCACTTGATACCAGGAGATCCTATCGACGTCATGTTGGGAGAAACGGCTCATCAGGCAGATAAGAATGCTCTCCGAGAGGCCTTAGGATTCCATCTTCCAATCCACATCCAACTACGAGACTACGTTCATCGACTTCTCCAAGGAGACCTTGGGACCTCAATTCACTCGGGTCGAGCCATTGCGGACATTCTCCTCGAACGATTTCCCGCAACACTAGAGTTAGGTATGGGAGCCATTGTGATAGCTCTCGTCATCGCGTTCCCACTTGGCATTCTCGCAGCTATCCGTCAAAAAACCTTTCTAGATTTCAGCACAATGACCTTTGCCCTAGCAGGCATATCTATTCCAAATTTTTGGTTAGGCCCCATATTGATCATGATTGGAGCTTTGTGGTTAGGATGGTTTCCCGTCAGTGGACGAGAAGGTTTCTTATCGCTCGTTCTCCCTGCTCTAACGCTTGGGACAGGTATGGCAGCCATTTTATCTCGAATGATTCGAAGTGCCGTTCTCGAAGTCATTCATGACGACTATATTCGAACTGCCCAGGCTAAAGGCCTCACGGAGTCTCAAACAATCGTTCGCCACGCACTTCGCAATGCGCTGCTGCCAGTCGTGACCTTACTCGGACTCCAACTCGGCGCCCTACTCAGTGGCGCTGTCATTACTGAAATAGTTTTTTCTTGGCCCGGTATTGGGTCGCTCATGATTGAAGCCATTCAACAGCGAGATTATCCTATTGTGCAAGCCACGATATTATGCATCAGCTTTACGTATATAGGGATCAATCTTGTGACTGATGTCCTCTATGCCTGGCTTGACCCTCGAATTCGCTTTCGGAATGTATCATGATACGATTGCGATTAACTCTCTTCTTCCTCTCGGCCTGGTGCATCCTAGCGCTGCTAGGCCCTACATGGTCTATAGCCCCCAATCACATCGACCTCACAAACATTTTAACTGCACCTTCAACCGAAGAGTGGCTCGGCCATGATGAACTTGGACGCTCTATTCGAGACCGACTCATTATCGGAGCTCGAACCTCCTTTCTTGTTGCACTCTCTGTTGTGGTATTCGCATCACTGGTTGGCACCCTGTTAGGAATAGCCGGAGCCTACTGGGGCGGGTGGGCTGACCATTTACTGATTCGGATAATTGATGTGTTTTTGGCCTTCCCTGGAATATTATTGGCCATCACGTTGGCGGGAGTGATGGGACCTGGCATTGAAAATGTTATACTCGCTCTCACTAGTGTTGGGTGGGTGGGGTTTGCCCGCTTAGCACGTGCTCAGGTATTGGCCTTGAAGGAAACAGATCATGTCACAGCCGCACGTGCCCTCGGCGCGACGTCTTTCCGCATCATGATCTGCCATTTACTGCCGCTACTCAGTGCCCCGTTAATTATAGAAATGAGTTTTGGCATAGCCAGCATTGTCATCGCTGAAGCGGGACTCTCCTTTTTGGGTCTGGGAGTACAACCGCCTGATGCCTCATGGGGCAGTATGATTCGAGACGGCACACGCTATATGCTTGTGGCGCCACATGTAGTAATCGCCCCAGGCCTCGCCCTCATGTGTGTCGTACTCGCGGTGAATATTCTAGGAGATTGGATGCGAGACTGGCTGGATGTTAAAAATATCAGTAAACGCTAAATAATCAGAAGGAAGATAGTGAGTGTGACATTTTGCTATCCTTGCTGCACACCTTTTACTTTTTAGGCCCTAACTTTCACGTCTACCTTTTTTCATGAAGCAAGCAATCATCGGTTACCATCAAGACGAAGAACATGATTGGGTCGCAGATCTCGCATGTGGACATGGACAACATGTTCGACACAATCCACCTTGGAGTAATCGCCCTTGGGTTGTCACCATCGAGGGACGTACTGCGCACCTTGGAGAAATATTGAACTGCAAACGATGTGATGAAGAAGGCGAGAAACAGAATTGAAAGGAAAAGGGTCAGAAAAGCAATAAGACTTATATTACTTTTACCGTGAAGTTCCCTGATCAGATGGTTCCATGACCATGCGATACATAACGTCACTGAGCTCCAGTAAAGTGTAGGGCTTCGTCATCACCGCCTGAAAGCCAAAGTTTCGATATTTGGCCATGACCGGATCATTGGAATACCCACTCGTGACCACAGCTTTCACATTCGGATCAATTTGTAATAGTTGATCCATGGCTTCTTTACCACCAAGTCCACCTGGAACCGTTAAGTCTAGAATGACCGCGGAAAATGGCTGATCATCTTTCTGCGCTTCTTGATACAACATTACCGCCTCTTCTCCATTTTTGGCGGCTTCAAAATAATATCCACATGCGCGTAACATTTCACTCGCCAGCATGCGAATGGACTCTTCGTCATCCATAATAAGGACTTTCCCCGTCCCCTTCCTTCTGACTAACGGGACTGGGGGTGCAACCTTCTCCTGTTTCGGCGTAGCTGGAAAGTAGAGGGAGACGCACGTCCCTTTACCGATAGTCGATTCCACAGTGGTATGACCATTATGCTTTTTTGTAATCGCATAGACCGATGTGAGCCCCAATCCATGTCCATCAGGTTTCGTTGTAAAATATGGATCAAAAATCTTTGGCAAGTCATCTGAAGAAATACCGACACCATTGTCAGCAAAGGATATTTTGACATAGCAGCCGTAAGGAACGGGAATATCTTGGCATGGAGAGGTTTCATCATAGACGAAGTTTTCCCAATGTATGGTCAATTGTCCATCCTGAGGCATAGCCTGAACGGCATTCGTCACAAGACTCTGGACGACCTGACTGATTTGACCAGCATCAATCTCAACTAACCATAAAGGTTCATCATAAACGTACTCACGAGCCAAGGCTGATCCAGATAGTGCAAACTCTACGGTGTTCTTTACAAGAACTTCTAGGGAAGCTAAACTCTTAATCGGATCTCCGCCTTTCGCAAATGTTAAGAGTTGTTGAGTTAAGCCTTTTGCGCGAATACTCTCGTGCTCAGCAACAACCAAAAATTGAAAGCTCGGATTTCTATCAGCAAGGACACCCTTAGCAAGTGAAATATTTCCAAGTACACCAGTCAGTAGATTATTAAAATCATGGGCGATTCCACCGGCAAGGGTTCCAATAGCCTCCATCTTCTGTGATCGAATCAATTGAGTCTCTAAACGCCGCTTTTCCTCCTCCACTTTTCTGCGCTCCGTCATATCGCGAGTAACTCCAACAAACCCTATTGGTGCACCTCGATCGTCTCGAACCAGACTAGCACGTATTTCTGCCCAGATCGTTGAGCCATCCTTACAAAGATGCTCAAGCTCCAATGTACGGAATCCAGGAGATTCAGCCGCTTGGTCTTGAGAGAGTGCTAACTCTTCAGCCATGACGACCTGAGCCGACTGTAACGACCCTGTGGTGAGTACGTCTTTGAGAGACAATGTCGCGACATCCTTGGGCGAATAACCCAGAAGGCCTTCAATGGCGGGACTCATGTAACTAAAGTGCTGACCGTTAATGTCCATCATCCAAATAAGATCTGTAATATTTTCTGCAAGAAAGAAAAAACGAGTCTCCGAGGTTCTCAGTTGAGACGTTCGATCTTCCACCAAGTGTTCGAGATGAGCACGGTGTTGGACCAGTTCACGTTCCAACACTTGCCCCATCTTGACCTCTTCGGCCAAGGCATAATTCAACGCCTTCGCCTTATCCCGTTCATCTGAAAGATGAGTGATAAGATTTATTTTTTCTAACTGAAGACGCATCGCCTTCAATAGCACCGAATGATTTCGCCACATCGTCATCAACATCATGGCAAGAAATACAACGCCCATCATTCCCATTGCCACATGAAACTGATCACCCTCCAGCAAAAACTGAACAATGACAGGAAGCGCCGTGGGCAGACTATAGGCGAGGAATGCACT
>JBMYWX010000247.1:235-4811 GCA_049607825.1 Nitrospirales bacterium | reverse complement strand
GGCCTCAACGCCGTTTATCTTGTCGGAATGATTCTCTGGTTCTATCACACATTCAATATTTGCAAAGAACGTGGTATGTTAGTTCGTGTTGGAGAGTAAATTTGTAAGGCTAGTGCTCTTCAATTCTTTGCTTATGGACTGAAGACCACATGATTTCAATCCTAGGGCTTGATTAAATACTTTTCAATAGTTTCGTACGCGGTGGAAAGACCATTTGTTGCATTGATTTGTTCTGATATAGAACGGCATTGCTCTCCGACATGTGACGAACCTAAGAGATCTTGAAGCATGTGTGCAATATACGAATGATTGAAGTCTCGAGGAAAAATTCTGCGTCCAATGCCTAACTGCTCTACTCGGTCCGCATTATCATATTGATCAAATCCCAAAGGTTGAATAAGTTGAGGAATGCCAGCTTGCAAGGCTTGAGCACATGTTCCGATTCCTCCATGGTGTAGAAGGGCAGACGATTGTAGGAGAAGTGAACTGAGTGGCGCATAGGAAAAATGTTGAATAGAAGGAGGTAATAATGGGAGTTGTTCTTTGAATCGTGTAAGGAAGATACCTGGCCTTTTCAATACTTGACAGGCCTTAAGGGATTCTTGAAAAAAAGTACGTCCATGTTTATTCGCAGATCCTGGTGTACAAACAATGGGGTTTGGATAGTCGTCCAGAAAATTCTGTATAGTATCGGGGAGTACGGCATCATCGACGGTATCGTACAATGGAAAGCCAGTGAGCACTGAATTCGGAGGCCAGTCAGGCTGGGGTTTGGCAAAACAATTCGGAAACATGCCCAATACTAAATCCGGAGATGCTCCCCATCCATGAAGAATTTGTGAGACGGGTGAAAGGCCAAGTTCATGTCGAAATGAATTAATGGCTGGTTTGATTAAGGGATCAATGAATGCAGTATTCATCATAGTCCAACAGGAACGTGTGACCCACGGAGGAAGCCACTTAGGAAAATGAAAGTTTGGACCTTGAGGAGGCGCATGACCAGAAAAGAAATTGGAGGGAGCATAATATGCGCTAACGTGAGGAATACCTTGAGTTTCCTGAAGTAATCTGGCGGCCCATCCTAAACAGGAACTTATTAAAATAGTGGAGCCGTGGATAATATGGGGAAGCATGGCATGATACGTTTCCCTGAGTAATGCCGGACCGACGTGTTCCAAAACAACCTTCGCTCCTTGGTAGGGATGCCAAAGCTTTGAATTATTGATGAAAGTGAGGTATTCCTCAGTTGTTCCGACTGGAAAGAATTCGACTCCGGTATGCTGAATAACCTTAGCAAAGTAGGGGTTGGTGAATAATGTCACCTGATGTCCACGATTGAGAAATTCACGAGCCAAACCAGCTAATGGTAGAATGTCCCCATAGCTTCCTATAGCCAAAAGCAAGACCTTCATAATTTGAATAAACTTGAAGGCAGAAGTCGTTTTTGATTAGAAACACCTGTTAAAACGATTCGAATTATCTCACTGTATTTTCTCACGCCCCACCTTTCAATCGATCTAAACGCTCTTTTTTTAATTCAATCCAAAGGCTCTTTTCTCTCGTCACTTGAACTGCGCCAGCCTTCATTCCCTTTGATTTTTTTACAAATTTGCGAAGAGTGTATATGACCTCGCCTTTTCCACTTTTTTTCAAGTCACTATAGAACAGTGCCAACGTTGCCGCATCCCGAAGAGTCTCATGTGGGACATCCGTGGCTTTTTCTAAGCGAATGACCACATGCGATCCAGGACATCCTCTTGCGTGCAACCATAGATCATCTGGTCGTGCGACTTTTAATGTAAGATAATCATTATCTAACGCACTTTTTCCAACAAGGAGGGTTAAGCCGTCAAATGATTCAAACGTTCGATAATGTTTCGCTTGAGAGCTAGTTTTTCTGACCTGTTCATTTTTCCCGAAGCCTTCTATGTTCTGAAACTGATTCTGCATTGTTCCACCCTTCTTTGGTTTTCTCTGACCCATTCGGGGTGAGGGTAGGGTGAGTGGGTTTGCATATCTTGTATTGCCTGATTTTTCACTTACCGATACTTCAACCAATTCATCAAGCTCATTCTTTTCCAATTTTGCAAGTTCCTCTTTGAGCGCTTCAATTTCTATTTTTGTATGATCCAACCGTGGAAGAATATGTTCCTGCGCAGACACATACTTTCGAGATTTCCGAAAATAGTCTTCCATATTCCATACAGGGTCTTTCAATTCATTGAGAGGGAGAGAAAGGGTTGGCAACGCTGGATCATAATAATCCACAACTTCAACTACAGATTGTCGTGGTGTCAGAGTATGGAGCTGACTTTTCAGTAATTCGCCATAACGTTGATATTCTCGATACTTTTCACTATTTGCCAAATCAACTTCAAGAGTCCGCTTTCGTCGTGTTGCCTGTTTCAATAATTTCCGAACCTGAGAGGTTCGAGCCTTAAACCATTCCAATCGACGCTGAGACTCCACCTCATTCAGAAACCTTTTTTCTATTTCCACAGAAATAGGAAATCGTGATTGGAACGAATCACCTTCAATTTGTAAGGAAGGAGAAAGGGGTGAAGGTGCAATTGTTTGCATAGGAACAGACGGTGGAACATAACATTCCCCAATCTCTAACCTTGAAGGCTTCAATGACCGTAATATTAATTTCTCTTCATTCAAGACAAATACATTTGACTGATTACCAGTCAGAGCTACAACCAATACATACCTGTTTAAAGACTTGACGATATTGAAATATACAATTCGATCTCCAGGTTCCTGTTGAATAGATTCAATACGTCCTCCTTCAAGATGAGATCGTAAATACTGGCAAAATCCGAGTGGAGTCTGTGGATTCTCTAACTTTTTTGTCGCAAGATGCAATCTGGCAAAACGCGGTTCAACAGAGATCAGGAGGGCAAACGATTCTCCAGGCACTCGAATATCAAACGACAGGGTGAATGGTTGTGGTTGATGAATCTTCTGAATCGCACCACTAGTCAAGATAGAATTAAACTCTTGTAGAACAGCAGTACATTCATTCAGTGAAATCGCCATATCTATGTCTTACCAACTCAACTCTCTGAGATCAACAGACCCATTCTTTTAATGTAGACTCACAGGAATACCTTGCGACCCCTTACAAAGCTTGCTATTTTTTCTGATTCTATAGGATTTCCTTTATCTTGGTTTACCAAGGGCGTGACTCCTTTTGTAGAGGACATGAATTCTTCTGACATCTTATTATTTCCTATCACGCATGACAGCTCGAGATTGTGTTAAAACACCATGTGTTCAAGATGTTTTCTTCATTTCCAGAAAGGAATCTTAGTATGGGGATAACCTCAGTGGCTATTCTTGTGGGCGGAGTCTTCGTGGGTTTGGGGGCAGCATTTACGGGGCTCGGTGGTGGATTTCTGATGGTTCCACTCCTGCTGTTTTTGGGATTTACGGCTCAGAACGCAATTGGCACATCATTTCTTGGTATTGTGATGATATCAATTTCAGCATTAGTCGCACAGCACAAACTCGGGCATGTCGATTATAAAGTTGGATTATTGCTAGGTTTGGGAGGACTCATCGGCGCACAGATTGGGACCCATCTTCTCGAACACGTGACGACTGATCAATACAAGAAAATATTTGCTGTCATATTGGTGATGCTGGCGATCTCACTGTTTGTAAAAAAATAACTTTCTGCAGAGATTATTTATTTTTAGATGGATATGAAATGAAATACTGCGTCCTTCTCTTTGTGCTAATGTGTATGGCAGGTTGCAATGCTTCGTCAACAGGGATATCAGCAGAGATTGCTCAGCATTTTCAATCCTCAGGTCGAACCTTAGTTAATCTTCCAGAAGTGGTGACTATTCCCTGGGATCGAGTATGTATCCTCGGCCCTTACTCTAATAACGATTCAGCAAAGACTACATTGGGATTTGATTGGGATGCTGAGAGTAAAACATCAATCCAGACTAATGAGGGCATCACTGTTCTTCTTTTTGTAAAAGACCAGACTATTGTGGAATTTGTGGAACACTTACGTATCAACGGAGATTTCGCCAACTTATCACGCCAGTGTTTTGCCCGTGAAAAAGCCATGTTCGCCCATCAAGTTAATCCGAAAAAAGGTTGGCCTGGGTTATTTCCCAAAGAATAAATCAAGGTGAGATTACAATCGTAAAGGAGTGGAATATGGAGTGTCCGTGTCAAAGTAAAAGGTCATTCGAGGAATGTTGTGAGCCGATTATTGCTGGGACACAGCAAGCTGAAACAGCTGAACAACTGATGCGTGCCAGGTATTCAGCCTATACAAAAATCGAGATGGACTTTATTGAGCAGACTCATGACCCTGAGACCAAAAGTGACATTGATATGCAGGCAAGTCGCGAATGGGCTGAGTCAACAACCTGGACTGGGTTAGAGATTATCGAAACTCAGGAGGGTGGTGTTGGAGATGAACGTGGGACGGTTCTTTTTCAAGCCACGTTTGAAACAAAGGATGGCCCACAGCATCATCATGAATTAAGTCAATTCACGAAGCGAGATGGGAAGTGGTTTTTTACGGACAGTGTGGACCCGACAAATCGAA
>JBMYWX010000247.1:0-225 GCA_049607825.1 Nitrospirales bacterium | reverse complement strand
GTACGAAGCGAACCCAAAATTGGTCGTAATGATCAATGTCCCTGCGGTAGTGGAAAAAAATACAAGAAATGTTGTGGCAAAAACTAACCTGTGTAACCCACCACACAAGCTTCATGAATATATAATATTTTGGTTTCACCTTGGCCGAGCATATCCCAGCCAAACTTTTCCGTCTCCGAGCATATAGACGCCTGGCCTTCAAGGGGCTTACTAAAAAAATCCTCC
>JBMYWX010000246.1:0-4831 GCA_049607825.1 Nitrospirales bacterium | reverse complement strand
AGGTGATGGAGGTCACGAAAGAAACCCTCTCTATTCAAGATAACATTCATCGAATTCTTGAACGATTAGAGCTTGAGCCTGCCGTGAGTTTTGATGACTTGTTTGAACAGGTTCATTCCCGTCCTCAGATCATTGTGACGTTTCTGGCTCTTCTCGAACTTGTCCGCATGAATTTAGTGCGTCTCTATCAAGGTGATATTTTTGGCCCAATTCGGGTGAGCCGGAAATTTGTTCCTGGTGATTCCTAGGCTCGTCTTGTGAGATACCAAGAAGATATGTGAGAAATGTTTGATGAGCGAGCCAAGGCAAGCGACTAACTACCATTGGGAGGATTTGGATGGCGGTCAATGAATTGAGTAATGGAAACCTAGTCGAATCCGAACTCGAAGAAGAGGTGATGTCTGAGGATGAACATCTTTCTCTATCAGATGGCCCTTCCATTGATGCATTGAAGGCCGAAGAGCAAGACGGTGAGGCTGAGGTTGAAGAGAGTGAGGAGTTAGCTGAACAGGAAATTAAGGGTATTGTAGAAGCCGTCTTGTTTGTGTCGCATGAGCCGATCACCGTTGAGAAGTTAGCTCAGGTTCTGGAAGGCTTACCGAAGTCTAAAGTCTTAGAGACCTTGCGAGTCTTACAGGCTGACTATGAACAAGAAGGGCGAGGATTGCGGCTCTCTGAAGTCGCTGGTGGGTTTCTCTTGTCAACTCGGCCAGATTGTGGAACCTATATCCGTCGATTGACGAAAGCCAAATCTTCTTCAAAGCTCTCTCGTTCTGCCTTAGAAACCTTGGCGATTGTCAGTTACAAGCAGCCTATTACTCGCCTTGAGATTGAAAAAATGCGCGGCGTGGAAACGTCGGGGGTGCTGAAGACATTACTTGATCAAAAGCTTATTAGAATTGCAGGACGCCAAGATGTTCCTGGTCGTCCAATTTTATATGGAACGAGTAAGCAATTTCTCCAACGATTTGGCTTACGTGACCTCCGTGACCTTCCGCCGCTAAAGGAGATTCAAGATCTTGGACTTCAGGCGACCCTAGCACTTCCATTTGAAGGAGAGTTGTCATCAAGTGAACCTTCTACGGAAGAAAGTGTCGATGTTCCCGCCCAGCCTACAGAGCTGAGCTAGACGGCGGGAGATTGTTCTTACTGTTTTTTTTCTGACGTCAGGGGGCTCCCCAGCATACTCGGTTCTTCTGTACTGAGAGAGTATCAGTTTACAATACTACGATTACATGCGACAGAGCCTTTCCATTCTGACCCCTATCGTCGCCCCCCATGCCACTCATACTTCCTGACAAGAAGCTTTCCCTCGTACAGGATCTTCATCGGCTTCTAGGCAGCCATCAAGTCAAAAGTGATGTGTCGACGCTAAAGGCCTATGCCGTCGATGCGAGTATTTACCGACTGTCCCCAAAAGTTGTGGTCCTGCCTGAATCCGAAGACGATATTGATCTGATTCTGGATTACGCAGTGCGCCATGGCATTCCTGTGACCGCGAGGGCTGCTGGAACAAATTTGACTGGTTCAGCCATTGGAACAGGGATGATTCTTGATGTCTCAAGGATGAATCGTCTTCTTGAAGTCAATGCCAGCGAAAAGTGGGCCCGCGTTCAGCCGGGAATAGTGCTGGCTGAGTTGAATCGGCAATTGATGAAGGTTGGCCTGATGTTTGGTCCAGATCCATCCAGTGGCGAAATGTGTAAGTTGGGTGGCATGTTGGCTAATAATTCTTCCGGTCCCCATACCTTACGCTATGGGTCAGTAAAAGATAATGTGCTGGCACTTCGAGTACGCTTACCAGAAGGCGGGTGGTTGCAGGCAGAAGCGTATGAGATGAACGGTCAACCACTCTCTTCCATTTTCTCACAACATCCGACATTGCAGTCATTGCTCAATCTTGTCAAAGCGCATGAGCCTCTGATTCGTTCCAAGCGACCACATGTGAGCAAAAATAGTTCAGGATACAATGTATTTGATTTAGTTGATGGTGTGAGTCAAGGTGTTTGGGATTTGCCAAAGCTCTTTGTCGGGAGCGAGGGGACACTTGGGATTTTTAGCGAGGCGACGATTCAATTAGTTGATCGGCCACAATCGACAGCTTCTGCACTCATTCATTTTCGGCATTTGGAAGAAATGGGAGAGGCGGTTCCAGACCTTCTAACCTTGATGCCAAGTGCCTTAGAAGTCATGGATGCCAATACGCTCAATTTAATCGGACGTGATACCTATGGTATTCCTCACGATTCAGCCGCGACATTACTCATTGAGTTTGACCAAGGGGAAGATCCGGGTAGAAGTGATCGATTACTAAGCCTTTGTCGAGGTTATCGTCTTTCTACTGATCCAGTTCTGGCGTTTGATGGTGAGAAGCAAAAGGAGCTGTGGAAAGCTCGAAAGGCCTTGTATCCCACACTCTATCGCTATGATCAACGGAAAAAGCCTATCAACTTTGTTGACGACGTGGTGGTCTCTGCAGAACGAACCGCTGAGCTGATCCGATACTTAGAGGGGTTTTTCGGAGAGCAGGATATTGCTGTTGCGGTGTTTGGGCACATTGGCGATGGTAATGCTCATATTCTTCCGTTATTGGATCTGAATGATCCTAAGGATTTTCAAGGATTAGTGAAGGCACATCGTGACGTACATCAAGTTGTCCTTGAACAGTTTGGGGGATCGATTTGTGGGGAGCATGGGGATGGTCGCATTCGAGCTGAAATGGTTCGTCCCATGTTTGGAGAGGAGCTCTATCAAGTCTTTGTCGAGGTAAAGCGACTGTTGGATCCCACTGGAGTGATGAACCCAGGCGTCAAAATCAGCGATGTCTCGTTTACTGAGCATATTGACTTCGAGCGTTTGGCCAAACCCTGTGCGACGTGTGCCAAGTGCAATGCAGTCTGTCCCATCTACGATGTGTTTCAATCTGAAGACATGAGTTCTCGAGGTTGGTTCGAAATCGTGACGGCAAAGGATTATAGCTATCTGGATTCAAAGCGTGTGGTTGATGCCTGTCTGAATTGCAAGTCCTGCCGAACGGTCTGTCCCGCTGATGTGGATGTTTCTGATTTGATTTTACAACGTCGTGCAGAGCATCCGAATAAGCTAATGGGGTGGGTGTTTGGACTGCATGCGCGCCCATGGATTTTTGAACCCTTGCTTAAGCTTGCGGCGAAAACGCAATCTATTTGGGATCGACCTCTTCTTCGTCAGATGCTTGAACGTGTCACGCGACCGTTGCTTAAGCAGGTTGCTCCGAATGCCAAAATTCCCAAAGACCTGATACTTCCATCGTTAGCGTCTCAGACTCTGCGAGAACGATATCCCGAGCTTTGCCTGCAATCCCAGACGAAAGAGGCTAAGGTTGCCTATTTTCATGGTTGTGCAGCGAATTACTTTGATGATGGTGTGGGTGATGCGGTCATTGGGGTCTTACGTAAGCAGGGTATTGAACCAGCCTTACCCGTTCAACGTTGCTCTGGAACTCCAATTGAGACCTATGGCCATCGAGAGTTAGTCAAAGAAGGGGCTCGAGAAACATTAGCTAATTTTGCATCATATGAAACAGTGGTGACAGGCTGTGCGTCTTGCACTCTCAGCTTGAAAGATTATCCGCGCCTGTTTAAAGGGGAGCCTGAGGAGCCTCGTGCTAAAGAATTAGCAAGCCGCGTGAAACACATTTCTGAGATGGGTGAAAATAATCAGAAGGCAAGGGGAAAAGGTGAAGCTGGTCTACCCTCATTAAAGGACCAGTCTCGAAAAATTACGTATCATTCATCTTGTCACTTGCGTGCAGCCGGAGTGACAAAAGCGCCACGCGAAGCTTTGTCGAATTTGCCGGGTGTGGAGTTTGTTGAAATGCAAGATGCTGATCGCTGCGCGGGTGGAGCGGGTACTTACATTGTCAAGGATTATGACACATCGCAATGTATTTTCGAGCGAAAGCGAAAGGCTATTCTGGATTCAGGAGCAGAGACAGTGGCCACCAGTTGTCCGGCATGCATGATTCAGCTAAAGAATGGTTTGCGGGGCACTGTGTCTGTTAAGCACGTGGCCGAAATCATGAATGAAGCTAGCGAGTAAGAATTGTATCCACGGGGGGGTTCGTGTTTAAATGCTGAAAGAAATGTATAGAATCTTTTTAAGAATTAGACGAGGCAGTCATGATTAAAGTGTTAGTTTTTGGTCAAGTTCTTCAAGATGTCGTCGAAGAACCTGAATTTGAATGTGAAGTATCTGAACCAATGTCGGTTCGAGATCTATTCCAAACCCATTCGGCGATATTTGACCCCTTTCAATCTTTAATCAACTCAAATCAAGTTATGATTACCATCAACCATAAGATTTCAACCCTCGAGGCGACAATCAAAGATGGTGATACCCTCAAGCTCACCCATCAGTTTAACCCTGAACTGGAAGGTGCCCGCTGGCATAACCCCTAATCTTTCCTCTGAGTTGTTCTCTATTTTGATGTGAGATCACCCTCAATATAGCGATGAATGACACCGGAAATTAGTGTTTGATACGGAATGCCCATTTCCATGGCTTTCTTCTGAATGCCTTTGTAGTCATGATCATACAGGCGTATAGTGATTCGTTTATCTTTCTTGAACGTATTATCTGCCGCGGCTTTCATGGCTTCTATTTCTTTCTTTGAAGGCTTGGCAAGCTTCATCTTTCTAGCCTCATACGCATCAACTATCTCTTTTTCTTCCTTATCGTATTTCATCTGATTCCTCCTGTTCGCGAAGATAGTCTTTTGTGGCTTTCCTATTAGGGATTATTGTCTTTAAAAAGATATAATTCTTTTCACGCAAATAGGGGACAAGATAGA
>JBMYWX010000245.1:0-4837 GCA_049607825.1 Nitrospirales bacterium | reverse complement strand
CCTTCCATCCATGGATTCATGACTCACGTCATCATCAAGCTAACAACTTGAGACCGACTGTTTTGGTCTTCATTATCTCCATAGCAAGTTTATGGCCAATCTGATATGTATAATCCATGAGCCATGATCGAATGCGATCTCACTTTACCAAACGAACAAGCCATATGAGATTTTTGTGTTCTCTCAATGGTTTCTTGACTCCAATAATTTACTGTATCGTAAGAGATACACAGCTGTATCGAAAAGGATATAACCATTCCCACCCGCCAAACAGCCAATCCATGAAAAACTCTCCCGCGTTCTCTTAATGGCACATAAGAACTCTCTCACAGTTCCCTGTTCTTTTCACAAAGTCTCTGTACACCAAGTTCCACCACCTAGTTTGACATTTTTCACGAATCAAATAACTTGGAATCATACCTGCAAGCTCAATAAAATATATCCGAACATGACAGCACGAAGATAAGAAAAACTCCACTTCAGAGGAATACCTATATGGCGAGTCAATGGCTACATACCTTGTTCAGTTGGTTAGCGACCTGTTGGGAAAGCACACGCGGGCTTTTTCAGGCGTTAACGCTCATTCGCTTTAACATCCTCCTCGGAATCATTTGCTCTCTCGCACTCTATACAAGTCAAGGTCAAGACGTGCTTCGTGCACTCGTTGAAGTTGAACCATGGTATCAGAACATGGTCCCAAAGCTTTGCTTTCTTATCTTTACCGTCTCATTTGCACTCACCGCGTGGTACTTCGCGAGAGTGATGTTTTCATTCACCTTTCCCAAAGAAACTGAAGAACAAGCCTCTTACACCCATGTGTCCTATACCACGATCAAGGAACTTGTGACGCGGTGGTTAGGGCCCATCATTCTCTTTATGGTATCTGGCGCACTGATCAAGGCTGTAAGAAGTACTGAAGCCATGGACGAAATACCTGGCCTGCAATTAATTGCTATGGCCATCGTATTAGTCGGAGTCGGGATGGGAATGCTTTTTTTCGTCTATTACTGTCGCGGTCGATTTCGCCTCGATAACCTAGGAATGGATAAGAATCACATATTCAAGTCTTTTCGTGATCTACCAACTGCACCCCGCGTGTGGTTCTTAGTCGCCCTCTTCCTAAGCGTTACAGCCTTTATTGTGTTCTCCTACCAGGCTGGAGTCATAGCTCCCTGGATTGGCACTGCAGGAATTCTGATGCTCTGGGCGACCACATTAGTGGCCATGGGAGGAGGCCTGGTCTACATCGGCAACCAATACCGAATCCCCGTCATCGGCTTTGTTATTGTCTTGGTCATGGTCTTTAGCCTGTTTAATGATAATCACCGAGTTCGACAGACCGAAACCATGCGTCCGTACGAAGAGCAAGCAGCCTGGACAGAGATGACGCAAGCCATCCTGACCGCGATGCGCGGGATTAGCAAGGGAATCACCGCACGTGGGATTTCAGAGTCAAATGACCCTTCTATCGACTCATTTGAGGCATACTTTCTGGCTTGGTTTAAAGACCTCGAAGAGAATTGGAGAGAAGAATTTCATGGGCGTCATGGCCATGATGGGCCCGTTCCCCTCGTATTGGTCTCAACTGAAGGTGGAGGGATTCGCGCAGCATATTGGACAGCCGCAGTCCTGACAGAACTCGAAACTCGCAGCGTACAACTTGCCCATGAGGGAACCATTCCACTAAATTTCGCCCGGCATGTCTTCTCCATTAGTGGTGTCTCAGGCGGAAGTTTAGGGGCAGCAGTATTTGCGAGCATCATCAAAGAACAGCACCACCAAAGCTTGGCACAGCTTCTCGACACATGCCAGCTTCACCCAAAGAAGTCGATTCGAGCGATCGCAGAGAATATCCTCAAACAAGACTTTCTATCACCGACAGTTGGCGTCTTACTCTTTCCCGATATGTTTCAACGATTTCTTCCGGTGGGTATTTTAGATGATCGAGCCTTGGCATTAGAACAGGCGTGGGAACGAGCATGGTTTGGGTGTACAGGGTCAGAACGATTTGCCAAACCCTTTGATGATCTGTGGGACAATAAGCACTTTGAGATCCCTTTGCTCTTTTTAAACAGCACCGTCGTTGAAACTGGCCAAAGAATTATCATGCATCCAATACCTTTTACCGCGGACCAAGATCTACTACCACGCAACCACGCGACTTCGATATTCCAAGAATACTTTAATAGTGCACTTGATGGGCCTGGCGTATTAGGGGGCAAAGTTCCACTAAGCACGGCCGTTCATATGAGCGCGAGATTTACGTACGTGAGTCCAGCTGGAACCATTTTCCGTCAGGATCTTTCCCAAGATTCCTTACCTGAAGAATTAGAGGCTGAGCCAAAGGTTCTTCGCGTCGTTGACGGTGGATATTTTGAAAACTCTGGCGCCGTTACGACAACGGAAATTCTTCTGGCTATACGGAAAATTGCGAAAATTCACGAACTCAACATTCGACCTATCGTCATCCACATTAGTAATGACCCACTCAAGCAACGTTCACGCAAACTAGAAAACTTTGCCGGGTCTCATGCGTTTATGCCTGAAATATTATCTCCACTCTGGGCACTGTTAAATGTTCGTCCGGCAAGAGGGTATCAAGCTCGGGATGAACTCAGTAATCGCATCGAGCCCCACACCCTTCATGACCGTTCACAACAAAGTGAGGAAGGGTCCTTCGTTCATTTTCAATTGTGTGAGTTTAAACGACGATTGCCCTTAGGCTGGATGCTGTCAGAGCTGACTCGTCAAGATATTGATTATCAACTCCCCACCATTGACACATCTCCTCCAGATCCATTCAAAACTATTGCAAAATTTAATTTAAATAATCTCAGTGTCGTACTCGATGGTCTTTCAGGTACCTATTCAACATCAGGCAATACTCATGCATTGCTCACAGACTACACCCGTGATTGCATAGAAGAAACAGCACCATCAATTTAATACACGTTCGAGGCAGCTTCAAAGAGATTCCTACGCCAGATGCCATAACTCAATTACCTTCTCAATTCCAAAATTTTGAATGCGATACACGTCTTTCACCTCTCCAGGTTTGCCATCTTCCCACCGACCATACCTTTAGAGAACATTCTCACATTTTCACCTAGCGCAATTTCGAGAAGGAGTGTTTTACAGATGAGGAAACATGAACCATCACGGTCAACATGGGAACCAATCCATTTTGTCATTATGAGCTTAATGCTCATGACGACAGGCTGCCTGTCCTTTCCTCCTTCAAAACCCTATGACGATACGACCGTGAATTATGCGGCCTATAAAGGTGTGGAATCCTCTCGGGCCATCAATATGGGAGTCACCGTGCATGCCAACCAAACCTGGCAATCATCCGGAATCCATGTGACGAAGAGGATGCAAGTCAAGGTTGTGGCAATGGGAAAGTGGAGTCCGTGGCCAGCTATAAACCTTTGGACTGGACCAGAAGGGAATCCAAAGGCTGGCAAAGAAGTGGCATGGATTACCGGCAGTGCATTAATGGCTAGAATTGGCGAACATGGGAAACCATTCGAAATTGGCACGGAAGGAGAATTCCAGGCCACCGGAGAAGGTCTGCTCTTGTTTGCCATGAACGATCCATTTGGATTTCTTTCCGACAACACCGGATCACTACAAGTCACGGTCTATACCGTTAGTCCTAGCGCAGCAGCCACGGCACCTCCCCCCTCCTCGCTTCAAGTCAAAGATCACAAGACGACAATCCCGCTAGGCTCAGAGAAACGAACGGCGTTGGTTATTGGAAACAGTCAATACGAAGTCGGTGCACTGAGAAATCCCGCGAATGATGCACGTGATATTGCTAGCTCTCTGACAAGCCTTGGTTTCAATGTGACACTCAAACTCAATGCAACACAAGAACTCATGGAAGAAGCCATTAGTCAGTTTGGGAGAACACTCTATCAAGGTGGAGTGGGTCTATTTTACTATGCTGGGCACGGCGTGCAGGTCGGGGGAGACAACTATTTAATTCCGACCGGTGCTCGCATTGAATCCGAAAGCGACATTCGGTACAAAGGCGTGAATATGGGACAGATACTCGGGAAAATGGGTGAAGCAAGAAATGGATTTAATATCATCATCCTTGATGCTTGTCGGGACAACCCATTTGCTCGCAACTTTCGATCGAGCACTCGAGGCTTAGCAGTGGTCCGTGATGCTGCTCCCAAAGGCACTCTCATCGCCTACGCCACGAGTCCGGGAAAAGTCGCCAGCGATGGAGACGAGAGCAACGGACTCTATACCAAACATCTCTTGCAAAATATGAACAAGCCTAATCTGTCCATTGAACAGGTTTTCAAACGAGTGCTGCAGGGAGTCGAACGAGAAACCAATGGCAAACAATCCCCATGGACTTCGTCCTCGTTTTCAGGAGACTTTCATTTCGTACATCCATAAAGTTACAATTGTCTCGTAGCAGGAACATCCAGAAAGCTTACTTCTGCATGTTCCTGCTACGTAGTCATAGAGATACCCCTCTTCACTCGACAACCGTCAAACAAAAAGTTTGGCTCTAAATTCACCCCTAGAGTAATGCTTCTCTGTTTTCTTTACCGTCACTCACGAAAGGAATGAATCATTATGTGGTATGCACGCCTCGTTCTTGTTGTCTCTGTGTTTCTGTTCTTCTTACCAACGAATGCCATCTCTCACCCAGGAGGGCTTAATGCGGATGGCTGTCACGTCAAGAAAAAGACTGGCAAAAAACATTGCCATGACAAAAAGGATGGCGTGAAGAAGAAGGCAGCAAAGAAAAAAGCTGCTAAGAAGATGAAGAAATCCAAGAAAGCCAAGGTCTCAGAAAAAGCCACCACAAAAAAGA
>JBMYWX010000244.1:0-4870 GCA_049607825.1 Nitrospirales bacterium | reverse complement strand
GTACATATATCTCACAACGGCCGTATGCATAGCGTTGAATCTTAACAATTTTGATGTTGTTGTAGCCAAAGATCAACAGCCCGATGAAAAGACTACAATTGTGGAAGGACGCATCACGTTTCATGGGTCTCTTCCTCCAGATAGGCAGATTGATGTAACGCGTGATGCCGAGTATTGCGGTCAGTCACTGAGCGAGGCCCTTGTTATTCGAGATGCTGATACAAAAGGAGTTTCAGAAGTCGTTGTGAGCATCGAAGGAATTGAAAAGAGTCACCACACACGTCCACAAAAATCCACACAACTCGCGAATGAAAAATGCCTGTTTCGCCCTCGCACCCAAATAGCTTTCCGTGGGAGCCGATTAGGTATAACGAGTGTTGACCCTGTCTTGCATAACACCCATATCCATCACAAAACAAAAACGTTTTTGAATGTGGCCGTCCCTCCAAACAATCGACCGATCATAAAAACACTTGCCAGGCCGGGAATGCTTGATGTGCGTTGTGATGCGCATAAGTTTATGGAAGCGACGATACATGTTTTTCAACATCCATATTTTGCTATGACTGGTGCAAAGGGGATCTTCAAGATTCCTGATGTTCCTCCTGGAACCTACCAGCTCAATGTGTGGCATCACTATTTGGGTGTTCATTCGCAAACCATTCACGTGCCAGAGACAGACACGCATACGATTCAAGTTGACCTAAAGAAATAGTTGTTAGTTATGAATCTTTCCTCATCCCAGCTGCAGGTATACATATCCAATAATCCGGAAAAGTGGTTGACTATTGTCCTCTCGGCAATGCTGACCCTTCTCATGGGTCTGTATGGAGTTGTCCAGGTTGTCGAGCAACAACAAAACCTAAAAGTCACGGCTAAACAACAAGGGTTAGCGCTTGTCGATGGTCTGTCACTGATTGGGGCGACCGCTGTCTTAGAAAACCTCTTTGTTGTTCAAGAAGCCTTGATGTCTCGCGTGAAGCAAGATGACGAGATTCTGGGAGTCGTGGTCATTGATCGAGATAACATGATCATTGCGTCAGATCGTCTTGATCTGATTGGCCAGGTTGTGGAGTCATCTGTCTTTGAAAAAACTATGGATAATGGAGTCATATCGTTTATTACCCAAGACGATGGCGTGTATGGAGAGCATCTCGTCATATTTAAACCATTACAAGCCAAGACTGAACGTGTGGGATGGGTTCGTGTTGAACTTTCACTAGACAGATTGGAACAAACAATCCTTCAGGTGATTATCAAACAAATCGTTGTGAGTCTGTTGGTGCTCGTTTTCGCCATCTTTCTCGTACGGAAAACGGTTCAGCAGTTATCGCGAGCACTGAAGTTTAGTGAGGCAAAAAATCAACAGATTATTGATACGGCATTGGATGCAGTGATTGGAATGGATAGCGAAGGGGTCATTAGTGACTGGAATCCACAGGCTGAAGTTGTGTTTGGATGGTCACGAGAAGAAGTATTGCATAACTCATTTGTGGATACCGTTATTCCTGTACGATACTGCCAAGCCGATATCTTCAACTTCAAGCAATCACTGATTTCTGAAATGGAAACTGTCGTAGACAAACGTGTAGAAATTATCGGATGTGCCAAAGACGGTCGAGAGTTTCCTATTGAACTCGCGGTCTCGTCTGCCATGTCTATGGATCAGACATGGACGTTCAATGCATTTATACGAGATATCACGGAACGCAAACAGGCAGAAGACGCATTACAACAAGAAACGGTCATTGTTCAATTGTTACAAGAAGCTGCAATTTCTGCAAATGAGGCCCGCTCAGTGGATGAAGCCTTTCAGATGGTGTTAGATCAGGTTTGTACGTATACGAAGTGGCCGCTCGGGCATGTGTATCTCAAGCATGACGAAGATGAAGGAATTTTGGTTCCATCGAAGATTTGGCATATGGAGTGTTCACAGTTTGAAGTCTTTCGGCTCAATACCGAGCAAACATCGTTTCAGGCAGGCATTGGACTGCCAGGTCGTGTCATGTCCTCAGGTCGTGCCGCATGGGTTTCGGACCTGAGTCAGGACGAAAGATGTCCAAGAGTGAACGCGGCATATGACATTGGTATTAAAGCCGCGTTTGCTTTTCCCGTCATTATCGAGAATCAGGTCACAGCTGTGTTGGAGTTTTTTTCGACACGAGTGCAGGACCCTAATGATCGTATCCTGGAAGTCATGGCCATCATTGGGACGCAGCTTGGTCGAGTCATTGAGCGCGCTCAAGCGGAAAATCGCATGAAGCAGGCCAAAATAATGGCTGAAGAAGGAAGTCGGTCTAAGTCTGAATTTCTGGCAACGATGAGTCACGAGATCCGAACACCGATGAATGGAGTCATAGGGATGACGGGATTGCTGTTAGAGACATCCTTGACAGAAGAACAGCAGCAATATGCCGAGACGGTGCGGAGTTCTGGAGAGGCTCTCTTGGCCATCATTAACGATATTCTGGATTTTTCGAAAATTGAAGCTGGAAAACTTGAGGTTGAAACTATTGATTTTGACTTACGCACAGCACTCGAAGAAACATTGGAACTGCTGTCAGAAAAGGCTGGAGAGAAGCACCTCGAACTCGTCGGTTTGGTCTCCGCTCATGTTCCTACGGCCCTACGTGGCGACCCCGGACGTCTTCGTCAAGTTCTCATGAATCTGGTCGGCAACGCCCTCAAGTTTACTAAACATGGCGAAGTGACGGTTCATATTCAATGTTTGGAAGAGACCGACGAGGCAGCCTTCATTCGAGTGGAAATTATCGATACGGGCATTGGAATGTCTTCTGATGTTCAGGCCAAACTCTTTTCACCCTTTACCCAGGCTGATGGTTCTACAACGAGGAAGTTTGGCGGAACCGGTTTGGGGCTTGCGATTAGCAAGCAACTGATCGAACGTATGGGAGGAAAGATCGGCGTAGATAGTAAGGTTGGGGAAGGGAGTACATTTTGGTTTACGATTCAATTAGCCAAACAACTGGCTGAGCATTCGTTAGAAAATACTACACCAACGAATCTTCAGGACCTCCGAATATGCTACGTCGATGACCATCCTACGAATCGACGACTCGTGGCGCAATACTTTGCAGATTGGGCCCTTGAAGGAGTGACTGTTGCGACTCCCTCGGAAGGACTGGTGATTTTAAAGCGAGCGGCTCAGGTCGGTCGACCCTTTGATATTGCGATCCTCGACATGCTCATGCCAGAGATGGATGGGATAGATTTGGCCGGCGCTATTAAGGCTGATCCATCTATTCAGGATACTCGTCTGGTTCTCCTCACATCGTTGGGGCGCCGAGGTGATGCCAAAGCGGCTCAGCAAGCTGGATTTACGGCGTATCTCACTAAACCGACACGAAAAGCGCAACTGGAATCGTGTTTGGTGACGGTCATGGGACGCGTGCAGGAACGTCTTGACCATGGTGAACATTCGTTAATTACTTGTCACACACTCAAAGAGGCGGCGCGAAAGAGAAGTGCGAGAATTCTTGTCGCAGATGATCATCGAGTGAATCAACAGTTGGCAGTTTTGATGGTAGAACGGATGGGACATCGTGCGGATGTGGTTTCAAATGGCCAGGAGGCGGTTCAGGCCGTCACTCGTCAGCCGTATGATCTTGTGCTGATGGATTGTCAGATGCCAGAGATGGATGGGTATGAAGCAACGAGAAAAATTCGTGAAGCGGAAAGCGTGAAGCGAGCAGCGAAAGAAGCCGGGGTTGACCCCTTACCCCCCACACCTCACGTCCCCATTATTGCCATGACCGCAAATGCGATGCAGGGGGATCGAGAAAAATGTCTTGACGCAGGAATGGATGACTATCTCGCAAAGCCGATAAAGCCTGAAGCGGTTCATGAGACGATCAACCGATGGTTACCCAAGATTCCAGAGGGTGAAGGTAAGAATCGTGATACTCCAAAAGAGGACAGAACATTATTGCCAGTCATTCCGGAGACAAGCCATGAGATGCAAACAGCAAGCGATATGCAGCAGGTGAAATCTGAGTTCTTTTCTGAGATTCCTGAAGTTGATGCGGCAGTGATGAGTGAACTGCGGGGGTTGGGTGGTCGTGAGCTATTAGGACGAATGATTGAGCAGTTTGTGAAAGATGCCACGGCTTGTATCGATGCCGTGAGACAGGCTATAGACAATGGAAATAACAACGAACTTGCGGACGCGGCGCATGGACTGAAGGGAATTTGTGCAAATTTAGGAGTAAAGCGGATACAGGCCATGGCCGTATTCGCTGAACGAGTAACTAAGGACGGGACATTGGATAGAGAAAAGCACTGCCTTGTAGATCTTGAGAAAGAATTTGTTCACACACAAGAAGTATTAAGGACGCACATGTAAGAAAGGAATTATTGTTCTCTTCAGGGCTCCCTACCTCGGAAGACCATATCACATTTTCGTAATCAGACCTTTGCCTCCCTCACCTGACAATGTATTCGAATTCCAGACATTCAGAAACACCTGCAAATAACCGATAGCAAGAGAACGCCCCCTTTTGTTCAGAGAAGGGTTTGGATTGGACTAACTAACGATAGGTCAGGTCGATCTGAGCAGGTCTGGTGTCCTATTGAGTAAGCGAATTTATGAATGAGAGTTTGTGAGAGGGAATTGAAATGTGGCAGCTGTTGAATTTCAACTATCTACGTAGGGAAGTATTGCTGATTTTTGTCGCAATGATTGGGAGTAGTCTTTGCCAGCCAATTGATGCTCTCGCCAATTCTCTTGATTCGCCAGAAGAGGCTGTGGACACGATTGAAGATCTGACTCAGTTGAGCCTAGAAGATTTAATGAATGTTGAAGTCACGTCGGTGTCCAAGAAAAAGCAGAAACTCTCAGGAGCCGCAGCGG
>JBMYWX010000243.1:225-4889 GCA_049607825.1 Nitrospirales bacterium | reverse complement strand
TCTCGATAACTCTCGGAGAACAACTCCCACAAATTAGTGTTATCCTCGGGCCACTCCTAGCCGGCCCCATCGGATCCTTTCTTATGTCGCACGTGAGCTCATAGTCCAACTCACGCTCAATCATTTCCTTTCTGAGTACAGCAGTATTTCTCAATATTTTCTTTTGGAATTTATGCACCTTTTAAACGTCCAGTTCCCACCCAGGGTGAGTGTCTACGGAAACGAGGGAAATTCAGAGCGCTATCACATCAGAAGTCCAAGCTTGGTCAAAATACCATTCAAATTCATATGTTCTTCTACATGATCAGCCCATCGGTCCAACGCACGTGACAACCTTTCTGAAACGGCAACTGAAACGGCCCGCTCAACTGGGGCAAGATCCTTTCGCTTGCGCAGGCGATTTAACCACACTCGTCGAAAAGCTGGTTGATCAAACACACCATGAATATACGTTCCCCATACACGACCGTCTTCTCTAGAAGCTCCATCAAGAGAAGAATTACCGGAATCATCGAGTTGAAAACACGGAGTTATAGATTTCCCCGTTGTGATACCCATGTGAATTTCATATCCTTTAATCACACAGTCGTTTGCTGTATCGACATGTAAGGGATAGGCCGTGACTTGCGTCGTCTTTTTATTGACTACAAGTTCCGTCGTGACATTCAGCAAACTAAATCCACCGATCACTCCCCCCCCCTCAACTCCCTGCACATCAACAATCTGACGACCTAACATCTGGAAGCCGCCACAAATACCCACGACTTCAGCGCCACGTTCCAGTTGCTGAGTGAGAGCTTCTGTAAAATGTCTTGTCTTTAGATACTCTAAGTCTGCAATCGTCGTTTTGCTTCCAGGAATAATCACAACATCGGCTCCGTCTAATTCGCTAGGTTTTCTTACATAGCGAAGTGTCACATCAGACTCGGCAATCAGTTGATTGAAGTCTGTAAAATTGCTCATATGCGGCAATAACACAACTGCAATGTTGACAGTAGAGGGAAGAAAGGGCGTTGCTTGAAATTGATCCACTTCCACACTATCCTCTTGATCAAGCTCAAGTCCCCTGAGGTGGGGAACCACACCCAACACCGGAACACCTGTTCGCTCCTCAATCATCTTCACGCCATCTTCAAACAAATCTATATCACCACGAAATTTATTTATTACAATGCCACAGACTCGTTTCCGCTCTTCTGGTGTGAGCAGATCAATTGTTCCGATGACTTGGGCAAACACACCGCCTCGATCGATATCCGCAACCAAAATGACTGAAGCATTGGAGATTTCAACGATAGGCCAATTAACAATGTCACGATCTCGAAGATTCATCTCAGCTGCACTCCCCGCCCCTTCAATCACCATCACTTCATACACGTCAGCTAACCGTTCGTAACTCTCGGTAACCAATTGTAGAAGCTTTGTCTTATTACCAAAATATTTCTTTGCTTCCTGTGTATTCCAAACTTTTCCATGCACGACAACTTGCGACTTATGCTCGGCTTCAGGTTTGAGAAGAATGGGATTCATATCAACATGGGGAACAACACAACAGGCTTTAGCTTGTAAGACCTGGGCTCGTCCCATTTCTCCACCGTCTACCGTCACATACGAATTCAATGACATATTCTGTGCTTTGAATGGTGCGACATGTATTCCAGCCCGATGAAGCAGACGACAAAGACCTGCGGCGAGAAGACTTTTCCCAACATCCGAACCTGTCCCCAAAATGGCGAGAGCCTGTGCCTTAAATTCTTTTCTTTTAATCTTCACAAGATCTAATCCTCACAACGTGCCATGAGCCTACTTCCCTACAAACTTCATGAGTTTCCATACTGTCAGCTCATTCAATTGTATGCTACATTGATATAGTGTTCATCTTTAACCACATAGGATGGCGGTATTATGAAAATTCTTCTACAACGAGGCGCTGTGTTGTTTTTTCTACTTTTTCTTATTGTATCTCTAAGCAGCGTACAATCTCCTCAGCTTGCACATGCTATAGATACACCCAAGAATGCGTTAGACAAAATCTTGAAGGACGGCACCTTACATATTGGGGTTTCGCTGTTCACTCCTTGGACATTAAAAAATACACAAGGTAAACTCATTGGCTTTGAGATAGATGTCGCCAAACAATTAGCAAAAGACCTTGGAGTCCAACCACAGTTTCATGTACTTGATTGGAAGAATATTCTACCTGCACTGCTCAGTAAGAAAATAGACATCATCATTGCCGGCATGACCATTACTCCACAAAGAGCCTTACAAGTGAACTTTAGCCAACCCTATGCCGAATCCGGAGTTGGCCTTGCGACCAACATGCAATTGACTAAGTCCTTTACTAGTATGAACGAGCTGAACCGCTCGAATGTCACCCTCGCGGCGGTAGCTGGTACTGTAGCTGATGACTTGGCTCGCCGTGTATTCCCAAAAGCGACGATCCAAACTTTTCCTACAAGTGAGAAAGCTATTGTTGCCGTGACAACCGGAGCAGTTCATGGGTACATCGAACACACTCCGCTCCCGACGTTCCTTACTCTCGATTATCCAGAAAAAGTTGACGAACCTCTTTCAAAACCCCTCCTCACCACCAAAGCCGCCTTTGCTATAAATAAAGGCGCGCCAGATTTTATCAACTTTCTCAACGCATGGATTATTGCCCATGAAGCGGATACGTGGTTGACCTCTGCTCACAAGTATTGGTTTAAGTCATTAGACTGGAAAAAAGAGGTTGGGCCTGAAAAATGATTACCAGTTTTCACCAAGACGAACCATCAACAATAACTTACCTTTGGGGTATTCTGTTGGTCATACCTATTCTCTTAGCCGCTGGTGTCCTTGAACAATCTGGCAATCATCTCGCTTTACCCGACAAAGAATCTTATCGTTCAAGCTTTTCGGACACGATCCTTGGCTCATCAACATGGAGAAAACCTACCCAGCCTCAAATACCATGGAGACCAACAACCCGTCCGTCATTTGGCTGGCGTACGCCTCCAAACACTCAGACTTCAAATACCATCACTCGTCGCCCCATCGAACTCTTTCCTCAATACCAACCAGGAAGAAATTTTGACTTCAATCACATCACGCGCGAGGAAAAACCACTGATCAAAGTATTTGAGTTTGGACAATAACGTTACTGCTTACTGATTTTCATAAAGATATTAGGAGGTAAGTCTCGGTCTTCAATATTGTTAGACGGGCAAAAAAATCACACAACCAAAGAAGGCTTACCAAGAACTACGCGGGAATTAATTGATTGAGTATGACTTTGAGAAGACCAGATTCGGAAGGGACTAATTCTCCCACTACCGTACGATTTCGTCCGTCACTCCTTGCTTGAGTCATGGCACGATCGGCTGCAGAGAATAAGTCTTCAAAATCACAGGGAAACGTAGAGGGAAGGCTCACAACCCCTAAACTGGCTGTGACGGGTATGCCGCTGGGATTCGCTGACTCGACAAACTCGCGAAGTCGATCAACTTTGGCCTTTGCATCATCTTCGCTACAGTGAGGTAATGCAAGTGCAAATTCATCGTCGTTCGTTCGAGCCACAATATCCTCATTGCGGGAAAAGGTCTTCAACATTTTACCCATTTCTTGCAGAACCATATCTCCGATGCTTTGGCCATATTGCTCATTAATTCGTTCAAAATGGTCGAGGCTAAACAATACAAGACTAAACGGATAGCCATGTCGATAGGCTTCATTTGATCGCTGATTCCCGGCATTAAACAGAAAAGGCTTACTATACAAATCTGTGAGCTCATCGGTCATCACGAGTTGACGAAGTTCTTTTTCTTGAGCATCGACTTTGTCTAGCAAATTTTTGATGAGAAGAAGATTTCTAACCCGACATTGTAACTCTTCTTCAGCCACGATTTTACCTACATAATCATTAGCCCCTTTTTTAAGTGCCTCGGGAACCAACTCGAGTTTCTTTGATGCGCAGACGGCCAAAATAGGACGTTGAGACTTTGGACCTTCGCTCGACCGAATTGCTATAATCAGATCAAACTCTTTTGATGGACTCTTCTCTCCAAGCGCTACCACGACTAAATCATATTCTTCATTCTCAAACGATTCATATGCCTTCTGCGCTGACACGAGCTGATTGACATTTAGCCCCATTCGTTGGAATGACGCTTTCATGGACTTGGCTGCGGCTGTATTGCCTTCAACATATAAGAGTCGACCACGAAAAAAACAATTCTTTTGAATTAGGCTAATCAAACTAGTGATATATTGAAAAAACACATTAAGGTCTTGTTTTGAAAAGACCTGGACCAGGCCATCATGCCCATGAGAACCACTGTCCTGCAAGCCAAGCGATGAAAAAATAAAGAGGGGAGTACGATGATTATATTCAGATGTTTCGAGGGAACAAAAGAACCGTTTCTCTGTGGTCTGATCAAGAGGAAAAGAGGCGCAGATAAAATCAAAAGACTGCTCTTGTATGTAGCTCAAGGCTTCGACACCACTCTGAGATGTCAGGACCGTAACATCATGATGTTCGAAAATTTTACACAACCGCTTCTGTTCAACTTCAACTGAATCCGCGATTAAGACTCTCAGTACGCCGCTAAAGGTATTTGTTGCAGTTGCAATAAACGAAGGTAGTGACTTTTTCATCGACATGGGAGGAGACATACGGAGAA
>JBMYWX010000243.1:0-215 GCA_049607825.1 Nitrospirales bacterium | reverse complement strand
ATCGGAACGTTAGAGAACGAGCTTAAACGGAAAAAGTCATGCGAGTATGACGGGTCATGTAGGAATACCGTATCTTAGGAAGAGACAAGAGTGAGAAGGTGCACTTGACTTGACGTGAAAACGGCGTCACGATAATGCGATACACTGATAAAAAGGAGAATATGTCGATTATGAATGATCAACGCTGCACTGTATCAAACAGCATAGTTGTATTA
>JBMYWX010000242.1:0-4896 GCA_049607825.1 Nitrospirales bacterium | reverse complement strand
TACGATAGTCAAACCCAATAGGAATTCGAAGGTCCTCTAATTTTTTAAACTTAGCAACTTGCAGCTCTTGTCGATGAATATAGCCCTCATACTTAACGGCAACCTCAAGGGCCTCCATAAAGTCTTCATCGCCTTCATTAACGCCCACTGATAGACTCATCAATTGCTTGTAAGAAATATTTGGCCTTCGTAAAAGTTGAGCTAAGGTCAAATTATTCGTCCTTAGGTCTACCCCCAATTCCTCCATGTCTTGAAATCCCTTTGATTGAGTCGGGGTCGTCGCCTCTAACCGCTTAATCTCTCCTTGGATTCGTTCCCGCTTTTGATGGAACTTTCCATATACTTTGTCATCAATAAGTCCCAGTTCATACCCAATATCCATCAAACGCATGTCCGCATTGTCTTGCCTCAACAGCAGACGATGTTCAGCGCGTGAGGTAAACATTCTATAAGGTTCAAGTGTATCTTTTGTAATCAAATCATCAATTAATACGCCGATATACGCTTGCGATCTGTCTAAAATGAGTGGCGGCCTATTCTTAATACGAAGGGCCGCATTAATCCCTGCAATAATCCCTTGAGCTGCAGCCTCTTCGTAACCAGACGTCCCATTTATTTGCCCAGCATGATAGAGGCCCTCTACGAGTTTAGTCTCCAATGTTTCATGGAGTTGTCGTGGAGGGAAATAATCGTACTCAATAGCATACCCAGGCCGCAAAAACTTTGCCTGTTCCAGGCCAGGAATGGTTTTTACCATAGCCAGTTGTACATCAATGGGAAGACTGGTAGAAATTCCATTGGGATAGAAGGAATTCGAATTTAATTCCTCTGGCTCAAGAAAGATCTGGTGTTGGGTCCGATCTGCAAACCTCACGACTTTATCTTCGATAGATGGACAATACCGAGGTCCCGTCGCGTCAATCACCCCAGAATACATAGGAGACCTGTCAAGGTTCTCTCGAATAATACGATGAGTTTCTTCATTCGTGTACGTAATATGACAAGGTATTTGTGGATTGGTAATGGCAACAGTTCGATAAGAAAATGGTCGTGGAGGAGAATCACCAGGCTGGACAATAGTTTTTTCAAAACAAATACTGTCTCGATCAATGCGTGGAGGCGTCCCTGTTTTGAGTCGACCGATTTCAAATCCAAAATCCCGCATGCAGTCAGAAAGGTATTCAGCAGAAGACTCTCCGGCTCTTCCTCCTGGAAGATGGTTGAGCCCCACATGCATCAAACCTTTGAGAAATGTACCGGATGTTAAAACGATGGCTTTAGCTGAAACGGTTGTTCCATCATGTAACACGACACCCTCAACACGACCATTTCGTGTAATAAGGTTATCCACAGTACTGGAAATGATGTGTAAACCTTCCTGATTTCTCAATGTTTTCTGCATATTTGTGCTATAGAGCTGCTTGTCACATTGCACCCTTAAAGCACGAACGGCTGGACCCTTTTTGGTATTCAACATGCGAAATTGTATGCCAGAAGCATCGGTGTTCAGACCGATCTCTCCCCCCAACGCATCAATTTCCCTTACGAGATGTCCCTTAGCTATTCCACCCATGGCTGGATTGCAAGGCATGAGGGCAATCTTGTTTTCATCAATAGTAATTAGTGCAACCTGGCAACCCATGCGAGCAGCGGCCAGAGCAGCTTCACAACCTGCATGACCACCACCAACTATGACAATATCAACACGTAGAGACATTTCCTGGAACCTTTTTCCTATTATCTATATAGTCTTTGCTTATTTTCCTATGCAAAATTCTGAAAATACTTGGTCAAGGATGTCATCTGTGCTCACATGTCCAGTAATTTCACCTAGGGAATCAAGCGCCGCACGTAAGTCTACAGCAATGCAATCACTTGAAAATTCTTGCTCAATGGCATTGAGAGAATTGTTAACACATCCCTGGGCTGTTACCAATGCCTGTTTATGCCGAAGTCGGGTCACCATAACTGAATCCCTCGATTCAAAACGAGTACTCATAGCAACTTGACGAACCCCGCAACGCAATTGCTCCAATCCAATTCCTGTGGTTGCTGAAACTGACACAACTTTGGTCCAATTCCCATTATGCCTCTCTGCTAGGGTTTCAGCAAGAAACTCCTGAACATCGGCCTCACTTATCTTGCTTGGCAAATCGGACTTGTTCAAGACAACCACCCGCTTTTTCTGATTGCTGCGCTTAAAGAGCTCACTATCTTCCTCTGAAATGTCTGCTGAGCTATCAATCACGAGTAACACAAGCTCGGCTTGTTCAAGCGCCTCAGTGGTCCGACGGATACCTTCTTCTTCCACCTCATCTCCAGCTTCTCGTATTCCAGCGGTATCAAATAAGCGAATGAGAATTCCATCAATACTAACTACCTCTTCGAGGACATCACGAGTCGTTCCAGGAATAGCTGACACAATGGCCCTATTGGTCCCTAATAAGGCATTTAAGAGACTTGATTTTCCAGCATTTGGTCTTCCGATAATAGCCGTGACCACACCTTCGCGAATGATGCGACCTTCTTCAGCCGTTAGAAGCAACGTTGTCAAGTCGGCATCTAACGATATGAGGCTATTCCTGAGCTCATCTTGCTCGAGAAACGTGATATCTTCTTCCGTAAAGTCTAGACCGGCTTCCAGGTGTGCCAGAACATGAATTAATTCCTTTCTCATCTCTTCCACTTTGGCAGACAGAGATCCCTTGAGTTGTTCTTGGGCTATTTGAAGACTTCTGGTCGTGGTGGCTTGAATCGTATCTAATACGGCCTCTGCCTGCGTCAAATCTAAACGACCATGCAAAAAGGCACGTCGGGTAAACTCTCCAGGTTCTGCTATTCGTGCTCCATACCGAATAAGTGCTTCACAGACAGTCGTAAGAATGAGTCCACCACCATGACAGTGAATCTCGACGACCTCTTCTCCTGTATAAGAACGAGGCGCCCGCATCGTCACCACCAGGACCTCATCCAGTACCTTCGCATCCTGAACAGATTCTCCTTCCTCACTCGTCGTGGGGGACACCTGTACGGAGGCTAGATATAACTGGTGACTGCGCATACGATCTAAGCAGCCCCCGCGTCGAAGAGAAACAATTTTTGACGTCAATGGTATGGCTTCTGGACCACTAACACGCACAATACCAATTCCCCCATCACCAATGGGTGTGGCAATCGCACAAATCGTATCATCCAATGGGGTGGTCACTTCTTACCTTTACGTTTCCCTTTACCTTTTTCTCCATCTGCTTGTGAACCTTGGCCAATTTTTTTCTTTTCAGTGTCTGGAGTGTCTGGATCTGGTGGACTTGGACTACTTGGATTTGAGAAGGTTGGCTTCTTGAAGATATAGCGGTCTGTCACAAATTGCTGAGTAATGGTCAACACATTGTTAGTCACCCAATACAATACGAGCCCTGCTGGGAATGTCAGGAATAAAAATGTCAGAAACACGGGAAGGATCAACATCATTTTGGCTTGAGTAGGATCCATCGTGGTCGGCATGATTTTTTGCTGCAGTACCATTGACGCACCCATTAAAATGGGCAGCAAATAAAAAGGGTCTGGCACCGATAAGTCAGTTATCCAAAGTAGAAAGGGAGCTTGCCGTAGATCAATGGTCATATACAAAATGTTAAATAAGGAGATAAACGCAGGCATTTGTAGGACCATGGGAAGGCAACCACCAACGGGATTCACCTTGTGATCCTTATAGAGTTTCATCAACTCTTTATTGAGGCGCTCTCGATCGTCTTTAAATTTATTTTGTATCTCTAACACCTTGGGTTGAATCTTCTGCATCCCCTGCATTGATTTGTAGCTTTTGTACTGAAGGGGCACAAACAAGAGCTTGATACAGACAGTCAGCAGAATAATGGCAATTCCGTAATTATTGGTGTATTCGTAAAAAAAGCGAAGGACTGAAAAAAGTGGTTGAGCAACAGCTTTGACGACACTCCAACTGTCATAAATAAACCATCCAAAATCGATCGTGTCCTCCAGGCCTATTTGAAATTCCTCCAGAATGTCGAATTGTTTTGGCCCTGCATAAAGTCGAAATGAATGAGTCTGTTGACCTTTTGAACCTGAGAATCGAACACCGGACGTGACCACATGTGTTAATTCTTCTGTGGCAAATAAACCTTCTGCTTCCTCGGTAATTATGACGCTCATGAAATACTTGTCTTGCAATGCAGCCCAATGTATTTCACCAACCCGCTCTAAATGGGGCTTTGTTCCAGCCTTATCTCCCTCTTGCATTTCGGGAATCTCTTTTTCGAGTGTTTCCCCGATCATCCAGGCTGGCCCTAAAGAACCAATGAAACCCTCCCCCCATTCCACAATGCCAAAATTCGTCCCAAGCAGCACATTAAGGTCTTCCCCAAACCCTTCGCTTTTTACCGTCACATCTACAACATACGAATCATGATGAAAGGTAAGGGCCTTTTGCATCCAAAGACCGTGCTCCTTGGATTCATAGGTCATCGTCAGGTGCCCAACTGGATGACTTTCATCGAGAACTGAAAAATCCCGCCGAACCTCATACACACCTTCTCGAAAAAGTTTTGTGAGCTCATCGTCAGAGGCGCCAAGTGAAAGCGGCCCTGCGAACTGACCTTCGGAATACACAAGATCAATAGGTACAGGATCCTCGGACTGGGTTAAATATCGCTTTAATTGCCAACTACGTATCTCCGCCCCACGATTGCTTACTTCTGCTCGATAGAGGGGTGTCTCAATCGTCTCAATTTGTTCTGGCAATGAAGCATTGGCTAGAGCAGAATCCGTAGAAAGCTTAGGCAAAGAAGGATCTGCTGGCAGGTCGATAGCGCCATTTGGCGTGTCAACAGCCTGGGTCTGATCTCCCTTACTTGGAGTACTCCTAGCAACATCTTC
>JBMYWX010000241.1:0-4964 GCA_049607825.1 Nitrospirales bacterium | reverse complement strand
TTCATCTTACAGCCACAAGTGCATGACTGTCCCAAATTAAAATCGAGCAAAATACAGAGCCTCCTATTCGTGAGACAGCATTTTCGATAGCTGAATAGATACAGGTTGTATCAAAATTGATAACACGTTTGAAGCAGCGCAGGGTGCCTTGTGCAGTCAACGCAAAGTCGTTCTAGCTGGTGATTCATGATGAATCAATTGCTTGACAACTCTGATTCACATTCTAGTTGGCCAGGTATGGAAGTTGCGTTTTACAAAAAGTACTTGGGTGTCTATCCCTATGGATATGGCGTATGTCTTTATTAACAGGCAGCTTAGCTGATCTGCTGAGATTTATGGTCATTCTTGTCTTTATGAAGGAGGTACTATCATGAGGAATATTTCAAGGACTTGTTTGGGGATTTGTGGGTCTATCCTCATCGTTGCAGCTGGTTGCAATAGTATCGCATCACGGTCAGATCAGCCGTTGGCTGATCAACGCAATCTCATTGATGAAGTCCGTTATAGTCAAGATGACATCAATCAGAATAATGTGCCATTTGAAGATTTGTTTTATGCAGGTAAACATATTTTTTCGAATCGTTTTACTACTGAAGATCATTATGGTGAGGGTCCTGATGGTCCACGACGGAGCAAGTATGCAATGGCCAATCGGACGAATTATCCGTTTCTTCGCTTTAATGGACTTGACTCACAATCCTGTCTGGAGTGCCATTTAGCGGTTGGGTTTGCACCCCAGAAAAATTATCCTGACAACACAGCGAACATCCGTTTTGCCAAACAACTAGGCTTTACCGGTGGGGGAGCTGGTTTTGCTTCTAGTGCATTTGGATTTGATAATTTTGCTTGCTTCCCAGACAGCGAAAGTTGTGAGCCAGACAATGCGAGCAATGGTGTAATCCGAAACCCGCCACATGCTTTTGGCGCAGGATACACTCAGACACTTGCAGAAGAAATGACGTGGGATTTACAAGAAAAATTAGCTGAGGCCAAGGCAAGTCCTGGCGAATCGGTAGAACTCGTCACTAAAGGTGTTGCTTACGGTCACATTGTTGCCGATGCAGGTGGTAATGTGGATGTGAGCAATGTGCAGGGCATTAGTGGTGACCTTGTTGTGCGACCTTTTCAGTGGAGAGGAATTGCTAGTAATCTTCGAAACTTCATCAGGGACGCGATGAATTTTCACTTTAGTGTGCAACCAAAAGAATTTCTTGAGATAAACCCAGGAGAAAATGATCAAGATGGGAAAAAGGATGAAATTCTTGAAGGAGACATCAGTGCTGTTGCGACCTACTTGGCCTTTCTCAGACCACCAACAGAATCTTCTGATGGACTTGATGCGCAAATGGTGAATCAGGGGCGCAGGGCCTTCATGAAGGCCGATTGTGCCTCCTGCCATGTGCCAAGCTTGAGAATTGACAGTCCCTATGCAACCATCCGTGACCCAAGAACAGATCAATCAATGAAAGCCAAGGTTGCCTTACATTCTCCATCTATCCCGGCGAAAACTGAAGCATTGCAGATTGGGGGAAAAGTGGAGAGGTTTGGAATAACATCGAAAAACAGTGTTTCCCCATCATTGGAGAAATACTTACTAAAAAAGGGGTTGAAGGCGAAGAAGTTATCTGAAGAAAATATTTCCGAGGATATGATTGCAAAGGAAATTGTTTTAAACCTAAAAGGGTACTCCCGCAATCTGAATCTTGAGAATGGTCCACCAGAAACTCTACCACGTCTTCCTCATACTAACGGCGGAGTCGAAGTGCCGCTGTACAGTGATCTCAAGCGACATAATATGGGAGATAAACTTGAAGAGCCGATTACCCAGAAAACAGATGGAGGCCATGATATCCCGCTTAAGGAATACTTGACCCGTCCGTTGTGGGGCGTGGCTGATACTGCCCCGTGGATGCATGATGGACGTGCCCTCACGCTTACCGATGCTATCCTGATGCATGAAGGAAAAGAAAGTGAGGCGAATGACTCTGTGGAGAAATTCAACAATCTTTCTGATCACGACAAATTAGCACTCAGGACATTTCTGAGTAGTTTACGATTGCCGACCGTTCATTATCATTAAGAAGAACGTTACTTTCTGGAACCGCCAGCATCTTACAGCGTAATGTCGTGAAAAGACCTCTCAGAGTTTCTGGAAGGGTTAGGGAAGATCTTCCCTAACCCTTCGTCCTTAATTCTTTTACTCCGTTCCATTTCTATTTTCCTCGTCCTATTTGTGTGTCCTGCTACAAGTGCTTCTTGTTTTTAGACGGTTTCCCTCAATAACTATGCTTAAATGACCGAAATAGTTATTGAAGCAAAAGGTTCTTTTCCACAGAATTCTTTATGGGTTTTATTGAACTTCATAATCACAGTGATCTTCGGTTTGGCCTCTTTGTCAAGTTAGAGGGGTCGTGGTTTAGCCATCCGTTTCGCACAAATACATTCAAAATCAAATCAGCGGCAGACTTGGAGACCATCCGAAACTTAAAAAAAGTGAGGATTTTTTATGATCCAGAACGTTCTGACTCTGAGGAATGTTCTGAAACCGAGACCGAGACCGAGACCGAGACACAACAGAACATTGTAGATCTAGAAGGTGATGTTGGCATCGCTGGAGATACTGGTGAGCTGAGTGAGAGTTATGACGACTCAGCACCGGAAGACCAAGAAACATGTTCCTCAGAATCCATCAACAAGCAGGAGATTCCGAAGGAGCTTGTCATTGAACGACAACATAATTATCAAGATTTTCGAGAGCATATTCGTCAAATCGAAGGTTCCTATCAAAAAGTTCTTGGCCAAAATAATGAATTTCTTGATCAGGTGCATAAAGGAAGAGCCAAAGGGCTTAAGGTTGCTGAAGACATTGTCGGCGGAATTCGACAGACGATCCAGAACCCGCAGTCAGCCATGTCGCTGATTGATGTCATGGGAAGTAATGGTGTGATGTGGGGACTATCGGAACATGCGCTTAACGTCTGCATGCTTTCGTTGCTCATTGGAAAGCATCTGGATTTATCGGATGAGGAAATGACGAGTCTGGGAATGGGAGGGTTGATGCACGATGTTGGTCATCGTCTGTTGCCGATGAAGGTGAAGTTTTTGGCCGCTGGCATGAAGGTTCAGCCGGATGTCGAAATTCTAAAGGATCACCCATCTTCGAGCTGTCAACTCTTGGTAAGCTTACCGGGGGCCCAACGAGAGGTGTTTGACATCATTCTACAACACCACGAGCGACTTGATGGGTCTGGTTATCCTAAGGGGTTGTTGAAGAATGATATCCATAAGCTTGCCAGAATTGTGGCGGTGGCTGACAGATACGATGAGCTGTGCAATGCTCCTGACCCTGAGTCCAGTCTTATTCCACATGATGCGCTTTCACGATTGTTTCGGCATGTTGTCCAAAAAGGAGAGTCGTCGAAATACTGCGAATTTGTTGTACAAGCCCTCGTACAAGCTTTGGGTGTGTATCCTCCAGGAAGTCTGGTAGAACTCACAGACGGACTTCTTGGTGTGGTGACGGCTCTTAGTTTAGAAAATCCGATGAGGCCGATTGTATTACTTCATGCCCCGTGGCTTTGTCGGAACGATGGATTGGTGGTGAACCTAGCAAAAGATGCAACGGTCGACATCAAGAAAGCCATTCATCCCAAAGATCTGCAACCAAGTGTCTTGGCATATCTCAGCCCGCGTCGCATGGCGATGTTTGTTCATACAACCGAAGACCAATCCCCTTTTAGTCGTAAAGCAAAAAAGACAAAACAGAGAGTTCAGACTGCGTCGAATTGAATTTAAAAAAATAGGGTGGACTTTTTGATTGAAGATATTCCGATCGAATTTCTTGAGAAGACGTGTTGGATCTTTATATTCAAAGTCAAGCAATGATCCTAATTATGGTCAAGCATTCGCCAGATTCACTGTCAGGTTATCGTAATTCTTCATGAATGCCTTCGGCGGTTCGCGGATCATCTCCTATGTTTGTTTCATGTTCCCGTACAGCTTTCATTCTCGTATACAGGCGTCTCAGATGATCCTCGTATTCGCCTTTTTTTAACCCGGCGTGATCTCGTTCAAAGATGCGACCTAGGAGGTATCCAATATTTTCCATGACATTGATCAACTTACTATCTGGCTCGATCGCATCTTCAGAGAAAAATTCCATGACTGCCACGACTTTGGGTCCAATTAAGATAGGAAATGCGAATCCAGCCTTAATCCCAATATCTCCTGCTAAATGAGCGCGTGGGAAATTTGAATCCCTGGTCACGTCTTTAATCCAAGCGGCTTTGTTACTTGCCAGCACACGCCCTGGTAACCCTACGCCAGGAACAAATTTTGTCTCGTTGGTCACCTTTCTAAATGATTCAAATCGGTTCCAATCTTTGAGTATCCAAATTTTACTGGGACTCAATAATTCGTTATCTCCATCACGAACATATAAATGAGCAACTGGCCAACTGGTGTAATCGCAGATTGTTTGCATGGCCTGTTTTAACGCATCTTCCACAGGATCATTCGTATTGGAAAGTACGGCAATGACCTGATTCAATTGCAGAAATGTTGTTTCTTGCTTCAGAAGTTCATATGCTGTTTTCATTTTTTCCGATTCCTTTTGCTCTTCAAGGAATCGCAGTTGAGATAAGGCTAATACCACGATCAGCCAAATGATAAGAATGGCCAAGGCACGATTAATTTCTACAATCCACAAAGCCACTCCAGGGTCGGAAATAAAAAATCCTTCTAATGTTAGAATCGTACCTGCAATTGCTCCCCCAATTATCAATCGTTTGTCTTTTGCCATGAGCCCAAGTAAGACCAGAATGGCATAGGCTTCGCCCATTGATACCCCGCGAGGTAACATGCTATCGACAACGGAAATCACCAAGGCGCAGACGCCCATGACGACCAGATAGCCAATGGTAGATTTTGGAAAAAGGGGGTGAGATGAAGCTGTAGGTATGATC
>JBMYWX010000240.1:0-4967 GCA_049607825.1 Nitrospirales bacterium | reverse complement strand
AAAGTACGGCATAGGCTCCATCAGTATGGGAATCTACAAGATGTTTTTGTGGGTTACTCCAACAAGCTTCCATATTTTGTTTGAATATGAGACGAGGGAGCGCATAATGCTCGATAGCTTCCTGTTTTGTACGAAGTTCCCCCCACGTGATCTGCCCATCATCGTTCCTATCGACCCCAATGGCCACGTCGAGGTCGCGTAGCGCGATGTCCCATTGTCCTTGAATGGTTTTACCTTCAATGTTGAATCGCAAGTAGCTGTCACTGGCTTTATGAGCAAATGCGGCTTCTGAGAATTGAAGAAGGAGAAAACACGCAAGAAGTGAAATAAGTAATCCCTTCATAACAGTTGCCCTATGAGTCTCTTTAATTGGGTGTCTTCAGTATCGTTGGCGATGAGTGCATCGATTACGGGTTGTGCTGCTGAGTGATTTTCACTCTGAATGGCTGCTTCCAGCAATATGCGAGCATCCCAATGTTCACGTTGGATGTCCCAGTTTTTCTGAGCTAACGCTAGGGCTTGTGTGGGTTGGTGTAGAAGATGAAGCGAGAAGCGTGCTTCTTCTCGAAGATGTCGAGCTTCTCCTCTTAGTTCATTCTCTGCGAACCGAGCCTTGAGTAGGGAGACATGCTTTTCGAGCTTTGAGGTATTGAGTTGTTGTTCTGCCAGGGCGAGTCGCAAGAGCAATCCATCTGATTTGACTGTCCCTTCAAGCAAGGCTTGAACTTCGGTGGCTCGACGATGTTCCAATAAGAAGTCGCTATATGCACCTAACAAATAGTTATCTTTTTCATCGATATTGAGGGCTTCTAAAAAATGACGTTCTGCCGATGCATCGTTGCCGAGTCGGGAAGCCATTTCAGCGAGTAAAGTTAAAGCCCAAAGTTTTTCCTGTGATGCGGAGTCGATGGCATTCGAAACAACTTTCTCTAAACTCTGGTAGTTTTCTTCGGCTTGACTATTCAGACTCGAAGCATTTGCCATACAGGCTGTTGATATCAACGAACTGGTGAGGCGTAGTAAAGGGAGGCAGCTGCGTCGTGCATCTCGATAGTTGCCTTGTACTTGCTGGATGACAGCCTGCGTGAGCCATGCTTGTGGATTGTTGGGTTGTACCGTAAGGACTTGAGTAAGATCTTTGAGTGCCTGGTCAAAATCATGTCGGCGTTGTCGAAGAGTGGCTCGTAATATCAGCACATCTGGAGGCGGGTTCTCCTTACTCCACCAAGGCGCAAGTGCCGCTTGTGCATAACCATCGTAACGAGGGTCAGCTTTGGTATGTCCTAATTGGAGGTACGCTCGCGCAAGTCGAATGGCGAGCGCGAGATCGTTAGGCGTTTTTGATAGTTGATTTCGAAGTGAATGCAGGTTCTTAATCTGAGGGTCACGAGATGCGGGAAGTGTTTCTAACACAACGGAATTACTCTCAGGAATATATGGTTTTGCAAGTAAGTTGGATATATTGTCATTTGGATAGGGGAGTGCTGAGCTAAGAATCAGAACTGTCAGGATGATGTATTGTATTTTCATATTTTCTTCCTCTCTACGCTCGTTGCCCTCACCCTGACCCTCTCCCTAAAAGGGAGAGGAAGGCTTTCATAGATACTGGGCTGAAGGTTTTCAGTTACAGGAATTGGCTCCGAGTTCGTCGCAGTCAATATGTTGTCGGTTGCGACCATCGTGTGGTGTGGGAAGAAATGGAAAAATCTTGTAAATTCCGTTTGACGTCAGATTAGACCCTGGGGCGTCTTCAAGATAATTCACCCCGTCTCCTACTCGATTGTCAATAAATGCTTGTCCGCCGACGACTCGTGTTGCGATATCTGTCACGTCATCATTCGGCCGGCGCCCGTTAGGAAATCCGGCTGGATCACCCGCCAAACCACCCAGACGTTTTTGGTTTTCAGGAGATGTGGGTGACACGCTCAAGTCAACACGAAGCAACTCTGAGCATGGTGAGCCGCAGTTGCCTCCGTTTAATGGCTGTCCAGGGTATTTGAGAAATACTTGCATCAAATCTGTTCTTGGAGTAGCAGGGACTGGAAGTCCAAAGATGAGGTTCAGTGCTGTGGCTATGGAAGGTGCCTTGAAGAATTCTTGAAACTGTGCCTCGTCTTCCGGCTCGGATGCATTCCATTTATCTTTAAATGGTGTGTCAATGATGAGTTCATTCACTAGTGGATTAGCCATCCGAGAAACTTGAACAAACTTTCCGACGTTAATGGATTTTCCATTACTTCGTAAAATTTCTATCTGTTTCTTACTTGTCGAAGCGTACATGCCGATGACCGGATTGTCTTTTGTGCCTGGTGTGTAATTTTTGATGATGCGCTTAATCGGGATTTCTATAGCTATGCTGCTAATATTGAAACCACTGAATCGATTAATCCCAAAGGGGTTCGCTGCATCATTCTTATCCTCATCTGGACTAAGAGCAGGAACGGCGCGTCGTAAATTCACTGTGTCGAAAACCGCTCCTAAATCTATATAAAACGTTTCAGCTCGAGGCCCTGCGAAAACACGAATATCTTTGGAATTATCTTGGTAAATACCTTGTGAAACTAAGTCTTCATATTTGGGCATGGTGGCCGGTCCGACATTAGAAGGAACAGCTACGAGCTTTTGGCCTTTAAAGAGTCGTTTACGCTTTTTCCCACGGACCTCAGTGACCGTATACGTTTGCCGTCGAGTAAGTCCTTCAGAGCCGGGTCCGTCAAGTGCAGTGATACCTTGAAGTTGAGGCACGGCCGCAATATTCGGATTTCCAACAAAAGGCAATGGAAAGTTTAGTGATCCCAGTGCTGGCCGAGTTTCAGTTTTAAACTGTATTTGATAGGCGATGTCTTCGGCCTTACCATCTTTATTGGTGTCAATGTGAAATTCGTATAAGACTTTGTCATCAAAGGCAAAGTAGTTTGGGCCATCGGCCGGGTCTTGTCCGGGAATCGTATTGAGAATAAACACGACTTTGTCTGGATCTTCCCAGCTTCGGAACGCGTACACATCAGTATTGTCTGCTGCTGGGTCAAGTGCGATTAAGGGCGCTTCTCGGTGACTAGCCCCAAAGGCGGGAGCTGCCATACAGGTTGTCAGCATTAGGGCTAGAAAACATTGTACATGTGGGTTTCTCATCTCATGTCCTCCTAGAATAGTATCGTGTGTTGGTGATTGGGATGGTTTTTGTTGCTGCTTTCATCCAAATGGATTTGTAAGCTGTACGAGAGGAGCAATTTTTTTGGATTTCTTTTGTCCAAAACTTTTTATGACATGATGAGATATTTATTATTCATTCTTCAGATCGGCTTACTTTCATCATAGATGTCTTTTATGAGATGTGATAAACTGGTTTTTTTATATGGTTATGCTCAGGATTACACTGAAGCACTCAGGTATGAATCTGCTGAAGACAATTGTTACGTACTAAAGGTTAAGAGAGCGTGTCTGATATAGAGGTACAGGTTGAATCTACGCACAGTATTCAAGATCAGAAGTTATCTGATCTCATTGCATCGATTGGGCAAGGGAGTGAGGATGCGCTTGGGCTTCTGTATGACCAAACTTCTTCTCATGTGTATGGACTAACCTTCCGAATTCTGAACGATTCAACGCTGGCAGAGGAAGTTACCCTGGACGTATATATGCAAGTGTGGAGGCAGGCCAAACAATTTGAGCAGGCAAGGGGAAAGCCCATTGTCTGGTTGGCGGTTTTGGCAAGAAGTCGAGCGATCGACCGTCTACGCTCTGGGCAGAAAGAACGTGGAACTAGACAATCACTTGAGACCATCGAAGAGCAACCAGCGACAAAAGGAAACCCCGAGGAGTCAAGTGCTTCTATGCAACAATCTCGTGTCGTTCAAGAAGCATTAGCCTTACTGTCGGCAGAGCAGCGAACAGCTATCGAACTGGCATACTTTGGTGGTTTGACGCAAAGTGAAATTGCTGCTCAGATTGGGGAACCGCTGGGAACTGTCAAAACGCGCATACGCTTAGCTATGATAAAACTTCGGAACATCCTCGGTCCGTTCGAAGTAGGATTGATCTCATGATCCATCAAGATCCCAGTGATGAAATCTTAGAGAAGGCCGCGCTCTATGCGTTAGGGGCTCTAGATGGTGAGGAGAGAGAATCATTTGAAAAAGTCGTCGCGGATGGTTGTGCGACATGTCAGGCCGTCAAAGGTTTCCAGAATGTTGCTGAATTACTTGGGACTTCGATTACGCCCAAGGTACCTCCTGCTTCGCTTCGTACAAAGTTGTTGGAGTGTGTCGAGGCTGAGCAACAGTTTGATCCGAAAGCAAAAGAAACGATTGCGAAGCCCTCAGAACTATCTAGCGATACTGGGTTTACGTTTGTTCGAGCACAAGACGATCTGTGGCATGACATTGGGTCTGGCATTCGTGTGAAGGTCTTGTCTTTTGATCAAACACAAAACCGCTTGACCGCTCTTGCTCGTATGGAGCCTCATAGTGCTTTTAGACCTCATGAGCATCCTGGTCCTGAAGAGTTTTACGTGTTAGAAGGTACCTGCAATATCGGAGGGCAACTCCTTCATGTTGGTGACTACCATCGGGCCGAATCTGGGACGTATCATCACGAAACCTCGACCGTCGATGGTTGCCTGATGCTGACGATGTTCTCGCCGAGTTCCCAAATGCTTCAGGCGCTGACTTAGTGTTCACTTACTTGAGCATCAGTCTAGTAGGTGTTATTTTTTGCCAATCTCTGAATTTTCTTCCCAGTACTTCCAACACTATTGACTCAATGAATACCTTCCTTCTGAACATGATTCAGAGGAGCGATTGCTGAGATATTGTAATCTGCTCAACAAAAAAGCAGGAGGCAGGCTCGCAATAAGAGCTCTACAGAGTTCTTAGCATATGCGAACTGCCTCCTGTTACATGGTTATGTATGTTTTTATCAATCAGTCAGATATTCAAGGACGCAATTTAAATGGGGGTTCAATAACT
>JBMYWX010000239.1:0-4967 GCA_049607825.1 Nitrospirales bacterium | reverse complement strand
CGAGATGTCCATCGTCATATCGGAGATCTTACCCTCTTTATGGCTGGCGTGTTCCCGGAATATCTCAGCTATATGAAATGCTCGGGTCTCATCCATCACAAGGATTTCCTTGTTGACTACGTCAAAGCCGGGAAACGGTCCTATGGCATTGTGGCCACGTACCAAGACCACGACGACAAAGAGCCACCTGAACTCTTTCAATCACTCTCAACAAACTTTGAACTCTGCGTCGCTGGATTAGGCTTTGTTCGACTTGATTTAGATCGATTACAAAACCCTGCCTATCGCCAATCCAAAGATATCTTGTTGAATTAACTACGTTGCTTTCCACAGACATTTCCTAGTCTGCTGCTAACTCGCTAGCTCTCAGATGTTTGGTACACGACAATCTCCTCCCTCCCCACCCTATTCATTTTCCTTCATTATCTACCGATAAAAAATAAGGACAGGACTTTTCTGAATAACATACGACTTATTCATCCGTAGGAACGTTCACTAAGTGAGCGTAAAACGAACTAACGTGTAACCCTTATGAACCCTGAATTAGAAGCCAAACTTCAGGCCTGTACAACCTTGCCAAGCCCTCCCAAGGTCGCTGTAGACCTAATTCAGCTTGCTAATAACCCTGAAGCTTCAATTGGAGAAATCGCAGCCACGTTGCAAATGGATCCCGCCTTATCCATTAAAATATTACGAATCGCTAACTCTCCACTCTATGCCAACAAACGAAAAGTCGAAACACTCACCCAAGCCACCCTTATTATTGGCCTCAATGGCATTCTCGCCTTGGCCCTTTCTTTCTCCTTGGTCAAATCTCTCCAAAACGAGAAAACACAAGGACTTGACCACGCCCTATACTGGCGTCGTTCGTTTATTGCTGCGTCTGTAAGTCAGGCTGTCGGAAAACAATGCCACTTACATTGTCTTGAGGAATTATTTATGGCCACGTTGATGCAGGATATCGGCATGCTGGCATTAGATCGGACCATACCAAAGTTGTACGCAACAGAAACGCTCAACCAAGCATTCCACAGTCAAGTCTGCATGCACGAGCAAGAAACCATTCAAACGACTCATGCCGCTGTAGGAAGCTGGCTGTTAGCCAATTGGAACTTACCAGAAAGACTTCAATTAGCCGTGAACGCAAGCGATGATCCTGACCGTGTTCCGTCAACTGATGGTCGAGCACAATTCACACAGTGCGTCGCACTCTCAGGTCTCATCGCTGAGCTCTATCTGACAAACGCAAAGGGTCAAGCCATCATCGATGTTGCTGAAAGAGCCAAGACCTGGATAGGCATAATATCAGAGGAATTTGCAGAACTCTTCGATAATATGGGGGCGCTCATTTCTAACATAGAAACTCAATTTGAATATGATATTCATAGCCACCTTGACACAGACCTTATCTTAGAAAATGCCAGAGAAGCGTTGTTGATTCGCAATATGCAAGCCTATCGACAAGTTGAAACACTTCAAGTCAATACGGTGATCTTGGAATCTCAATTTCAAAGTTTAGAGCAATCAAGCCGCCTTGACCCCTTAACTGGAGCCTTTAATCGCTCCTACCTGGATGAAGTGATTGAAACGACATTCAAGACAGCCATGTCAAATACCAGCCCGCTAAGTTTCATCTTTCTCGACCTGGATCATTTCAAGGATGTCAATGACACACATGGCCATCAAGTTGGAGATGAAATTCTTAGGGGCGTGGCGTCCAGACTCAAGGCAGAATTACGAGCAACTGATACGATTGGCAGGTACGGTGGAGAAGAATTTGTGATTGTCATGCCTGGGGTCAATGGTGCGGTGGCAGAAACCATCTGCAATCGAATTGTCCTCGCATTCCGAGAGAAAGCTTACGAGGTGAGCCTAAGCAACTTCCTCAAAGTCACGGTATCACTAGGAGTGGCTTCCCTTGAGGAGGGTCAAGCATTTGAATCAGCCCATGAGATGACCGGTGCTGCTGATCAAGCACTCTATACATCAAAAACTCGAGGACGTGACCGCTGGACCGCCTATAGAAACCTTTCTGCCCACCAATCATCGGTAAAAGCCGTCACGAAGCTCTCCTAGTCGAAGCCCTCTCAAAGATGAACAGCCATCCACGGTTTTGTCATGACACGAACCCCTCAGAAAATCTCCTTCGTCAATACGCTACTGTCAGCAGATGGCTTTTGTTTCAGGACATTTCGGATAAGACATTCAGCACCTCGTCATAATGCTGAGCTACCTTCACTTTTGGAAAGATAGCAGCAATTTTCCCGGCTGCATCGATAACAAACGTCGTTCGCTCAACGCCCATATACTTACGCCCATACATCGATTTCTCTTTCCAGACGCCATAGGCCTCCAGCATCTTCTTCTCCGCATCGCTCAAGAGCAGAAAATTCAAATCAAATTTCTTTGAAAATTTCTTGTGAGATTCGACAGAGTCAGGACTCACACCTAACACTATAGCACCACTGCGCTTAATTGCCGTGAGACCATCGCGAAAAGAGCATGCCTCCATCGTGCAGCCAGGGGTATCATCTTTCGGGTAGAAAAACAGGACAACTTTCTTCCCCTTGCAAGAAGACAAACTGGTCTTCTTGCCCTGATCATTCAATAGTGAAAAAGCTGGTGCTTTTTGTCCAACCTTCAACATTGCCGTTGTCGCTGCGGTTGCGGCATCTACCGACTTCTTTGCCCCAGGTGCATTGGAAGACTTAGCTGTAGCCTTGGTCGTTTTTGACTGAGATGTCTGCGTCGCCTTTTTCATCAGAGCACTCCTTGGTAGGGATTAAGAAAAATAACAGTTAGAATGATGTATCGTTTCGGTCTATAATGCGAGTGTCAACCCATGAATATTATATAGGCTGTCACGGGAGAAGTGCACACGACTGGAGAAAAAACTGAATATGAACCATACGATAAACATACTCGCAGGAGAAAGTATTCCATATGTACAAGAGGCCTTTACAACTTTGGGTAACGTGAGCTTACTGCCAGGACGATCTATCACCTCTGCTAGCTTGACAGAGACGAACGCCTTACTCGTTCGATCCATTACCAAAATCAATGCAGCACTCTTAGAAGGTAGCTCCGTTGAGTTTGTTGGATCGGCCTCTGCCGGCATTGATCATGTTGATACAGCCTACCTTCAGTCCCAAAATATCGGGTTTGCCTCGTCTCCTGGAAGCAACGCGAACTCAGTAGCAGAATATGTCATCACGGCGCTACTGACTGTCGCCCATCAGCAACGCATGTCGCTCGCAGGAAAAACGATTGGCATTGTAGGAGTCGGAAACATTGGCAAACTCGTTAAAGAGAAGGCTGAAGCATTGGGCATGGTTCCTATACTCAACGACCCGTTCTTGGCTGAAAAAAATGAGATTACCCATTATTCATTACAAGAAACTCTTAGCTGTGACATCGTCACACTTCATGTCCCCTTCACACAAAATGGCCCGTACCCAACTCACCACTTGATCAATGAACATTCACTCACGTGGCTGAAGCCCTCTACGATATTCATCAATGCTTCACGCGGAGAAGTAGTTGAAACGCAAGCATTACTCGATTCAATTACACAGAAACGAATAGGCCCAACCGTGCTTGATGTATGGGAACATGAACCTCACATCAGTTGGGAACTCTTCAAATCCGTAACACTCGGGACACCTCATATCGCAGGGCATTCCCTTGATGGCAAAGCTACGGGCACCTTCATGATTTACGCAGCCCTATGTCAACATCTTGAAGTAGAACCCTCCTGGAATCCTTCGCATTCACTACCCTTACCGATGGTGCCCTCCATTCAACTGGAATCGTCCTCTCAAACCGACGAAGAGACATTACGATTTACTGTCGCTGAGATATATGACTTAGAAGCTGATTACCGTCGAATGAAGTTATTGCTACTATCACCTCTTGATGAGAGAGCGCAATTGTTCGATGGGCTTCGCAAGAACTACCCTGTGCGGCGAGAATTTCACAGAACTATAGTAAAGGTAAATTCGTCTCAAGACAGACCACACCTCCAACAAATGCTCGCTGGACTAGGGTTCTCTCATGGGTGAGCCAAGTACTAGCAACCTGAATCTTGAACTCTCAACTCAGTACTATCAACAAGGCACACTCGAAAAAGATTTGTGGTTTCGTGTTGCCACACAAGACTATACGCAACTTATGCAAGCAATAGACTTTTCTGCCCTGCTTTCACATTTCGACAGTCCAATCGAGTTACTCGACGTTGGCTGCGGAACAGGGAAGTTCCCTTTAATGCTCGCGCCTCACATCTCAGCTAAGGTTCAAATTCCATACGACTATCTAGATCCTTCCCAACACAGCTTAAATGAATTGCGCAAGGCGCTCTCTTTCCCCTTCATACCGCGAACAGCATTTCAAACCACACTTGAATCATTGAAACGTTCAGCTTGCCCACCACAGGGTTATCAGGTTATTTGGTGTCTGCAATCCTTGTACTGTCTTCAACGAGAAGCGTTACATGATGTCATGGAAAAACTTTATTCTCTGTTGAACCCGAGCACCGGCATCGGACTTATCTATTTAGCTTCATCGGCTTCATTTTACCATCGTGTCTATAATCTCTATAACCAAGAAATACATCCAAACGTTCGCCAACCCTACGTCACAGCTGAAGAAGTGGCGCACTCTCTGGAGACATTGCACATTCCCATTCAAGTCAAGAAACTCCATTTCCCGCATACGATCTCCATGACTGAAGAGGCGGTATTGAAAAACTACCTCAATCAATGTGTGTTCGATGCAAAAGCCTGGGAACATTCCCAGAGAAATTTAGTGGTAAACCAGTTTTTAAAAGAATTTCGGGCAGGGAACGGTTATCAGTTTCCTCAACAAGTCTGGCTTATTATGTTTAAGGCCAACACCCAAATCATGACTGGATCGAATAAACAGGAGAGTCCACAATAAAAAAACTGCGGAAAAATAGGAATTCCACCGCC
>JBMYWX010000238.1:0-4975 GCA_049607825.1 Nitrospirales bacterium | reverse complement strand
TGGTTTTCTCTTTAGCCAGGTAGGGAATCAATTCAGGTGGGAGGTCATTCTGTAGCATGTCAATTTCACCGGCCAAAAGCTTCAAGGCTCGAACAGTTGGCTTAGCAATTCGAAGAAACTCGAACAATTGGCCATCGACTTGTCGTACTAGACGCCAACGAGTGCCATCGAGCTGATCAATAAATGCAAAGGGACCGCTTCCAATCGGTTTTTCGTGAAATGGATGATGGTTGTGGATTAGGTTCGCTGGGAGAATGCCGATAACAAGATAGCTAGGAAATAGCATATCTGGGCGAGTGAGAAGAAAGTCCACAATGTCATTTGTGGGTGTCTGAATTTCGGAAATAATAGCGAGTGAGCTGTGGTGAGGAGATAGATTCTCCGGATTAAGAATAAATTCATACGTGGCTTTCACGTCAGCAGCTGTTAATGGTGGGCCATGATGAAAGGATTGACGTGGGTTGCGTAATGAAAAGCGATAATGGATTGGCGAAATCTGCTCCCAGGTGGCAAGAGATGGAATTGGTTGAGCCGCTTTGTCGAAATCAATAAGACTCATATAGAGAAGGCGGTTTATTCTTGATGAGGTTGCATCAGTGGCAAATCGTGGGTCAAAGTTAGTTGGTGCGCTGGCTAGTCCAAAGCGAATGACACTTTCTTGATATGTCTGGGTACACCCAACGAGGAGTATGAGAATAGCGAGCAGACCGAGCAAGCTGAACGATAAAGTTTTTTGAGGGTAATGAGCAGTGAGGCAGGGCATAGATTTATTCTAAGAATACCGCATATTGTGTATTTCTCCAACTCAACAGAAAACGAACAGTACGCTTGCGAAAAAAAGTGAACAGAAGATGGTTACCATAAAATATATGAACAGAAACCGTCCAGCCTTCAGTGTCTGGATGTCTATTAAACCCTAGGAGAAGTCTCAATGAGTGATGTTGCCGCTACGTTGCTTAGACCAGAAGTTGATGCCGACTATGTTCAGTCTGAGTATGCTCCCCAAGCACCGATGACGATCAAAGAGACCGGGTTGTCTGAGGAGTTATTGGTTCAATTACTGGTCAAAACACTGGGGTCGATAGGGGAACTAACAGAAGCGACCGGTGGAATACATCTTAAGCTTCCCTATAGTGTCATGAAAGAATTATTTGCCATTCTTCAGAAAGAAAAGTTGTGCGAGGTACGAGGGCACGGAGAACCACTTGGGGTCTTGTATCGTTATACCTTAACTGATGAGGGGCGCAAACGGGCAGAAGCCTATTTAGAAATCTGTCGTTATGTCGGGCCTGCTCCAGTTCCTCTTGCTCAATATACAGACATGATTAATCGTCAGCCTGTGGGTAAGTTGCAAATTAAACGAGCCATTGTAGAAAAAGCCACGGCACATTTGGTGCTTCCCGAAAAAACCGTACAACAAATTGGTGAAGCGATTAATTCTGGATGGCCTATTTTTCTCTATGGCCCTCCTGGAAATGGAAAAACCGTTATTGCGGAAGCAATTGGTCAGATGTTGAAATGGTTGGAGGAGGCGATGTATTCATTCCACATGCAGTCGAAGTTGATGGGCAAATTATCCAAGTGTTCGATCCAATTTCTCATATCACGGTAGGCTCGGCGGTTGAAGTGTCGAAGTCTTTTATCGAAACAAAAATTGAACGAGACGCCCGCTGGGAGTTATGCCATCGTCCTGTGGAATTCGCTGGTGGTGAGTTAACCATGGCAATGTTGGACTTGTCTTTCAATCCTATTGCTAAGTATTACAAGGCTCCACCACATATCAAGGCCAATGGGGGAGTGTTTCTCATTGACGATTTCGGTCGACAACTTGTCCGCCCGCGAGACTTACTCAATCGATGGATTGTTCCTTTGGAAAAACGGGTTGACTACTTGACGCTTCATAGTGGTAAAGCTTTCCAAATTCCTTTTGATACGATTGTCATTTTTGCCACAAATCTGGAACCACAAAAACTTGCTGATGAAGCCTTTCTGCGTCGTATTCGGAATAAAGTATATATTACTGATCCTACGCCTGAACGATTTAGGTCCATTTTCAAAGAAGTCTGTGAAAAAAGAGGCGTGCCCTATGTATTTGAAGCTGTAGATTATCTCTTCGAACATATTTATGAAAAATATCAACTGAGCATGAGAAGTTGTCACCCACGAGATCTTGTCGAACAAGTGATGAGTATCGCCAAGTTTAAAGATGTTCCTCCCACACTCGACAAAGCACTTTTAGATCGAGCCTGCCATACGTACTTTTTTGTTGAAGAAAAAGATGCGGGTCAAGACGAAGACGATTTGTAGCGATCCTGCCCGTATGCTTCTTTTTCCAATACCCTCAATCCCTTGGTGTGTATATGAGCGCAGACATTGCACTCGTGATGTTTTGCCATCTCATGACCTGAGGGGGCATTGAGTCGTCGTCCAGATCTGTCAGTGGTTAGTGGGATGGGCGCGACTAGCATTCTCGAATCAGTTTCCTGTCATCGCCTCATCCACTGACGAGTCTTCATCGCCACCAGTTAATTCTATTTTTCAGCTCATTGCTTTAATACGGTTAAGCATTTTTCATTCGTATGTGATCCTGATACACTTCTGCTGTGTTTGTTGAATACACATGCTTCGTGTTGAATGCTGAAAATCTAAGAAGTGAAACGGGACATACTGAAAGTATAAGGGAGAAAGAAACGTATGGCACAGACTATCCTGATTGTTGATGATGAGCCAGATATTGTAGAGCTTGTACGGTTTCACATAGAAAAAGAAGGACTTCACTGTTATTCGGCCAAAGATGGCGAGGGTGCTTTGCGTCTTGCACGTGCTGAGAAACCAGATCTTATTCTCTTAGACTTGATGCTGCCGGGGATAGATGGATTAGAGATCTGTCGACTTCTTCGCAAAGAATCGAACACTGCCCATATTGCGATTATTATGTTGACTGCCAAAGCTGAAGAAGTAGATCGGATCGTCGGGTTGGAAATGGGGGCAGATGACTATATTGTTAAGCCATTCAGCCCGCGAGAACTTGTGGCACGTGTGAAGGCTGTCTTGCGCCGAGGTCGAGAGCCTGCTGATGGCCAGATGAAGAAAGTTGGTACTTTGGAAGTTGATGAAGCGAAACATCAAGTGCGAGTCGCAGAGCAATTGGTTGAACTCACAGTGAAAGAATTTGATTTGCTGTGTGCGTTGATGACGGCCAACGGACGAGTACTTAGTCGTGATCAGATATTGGAGTCAGTGTGGGGATATTCAAATGCCGTGGATATTGAATCACGAACCGTTGATGTGCATGTTCGGCGTCTTCGTGAAAAACTTGGCTCTGAGCAAATGCGGATTGCCACCGTCAAGGGAGTAGGATACCGATTTGATGCCGAAGTCTAAGAACGTAGGTCAGAGAGGCTCATGAATCGTCCGCTTGTTCTCAAGTTTTCGATCATGTTTGTTGGACTCATGGCGGTTGGAATTGCCTTAGGGTATTTTCTGGCCATGATGACGATGTCGTTCCTCATGGTCATCCTGAGTGTGTGTGGCCTCTTCGCTGTCTTCTTTGGGGTTGCCTTGTGGTTGATGAATAAGGTGTTAGTGCCGGTGCGCGAGGCTCAAAGTGTTGCGGATGAATTAGTCTCTTTATATGGTCCGAGAGAGCAGGTTTGGAAGACTGGTGATGATTTAGAAGAATTGCGGAGAACACTTACACATCTCTCTTCACATGTACGAGAACGTATACACATACTGGAAGGCGAACGGGCCAAGGTCACGACCATCCTTGACAGTATGGTCGAAGGCGTGATGGCTCTTGACGCACAAGGGCGCATCGTTGTGATCAATCCGAGCGCTCGACGTATCTTGGATTTGGCGGATAAGCAGGTTGAGAGGCGTCCTCTATTAGAAATTGTTCGAAATCGAGAGTTGGCAGATTTTGTCGAATGGTGTCAGGGTCTTACTAGCTCGGAACGTTGTGGTCGAGAAGTTGTACTCACCATGCCTCAGCGTCGAGTTCTTGAAGTCAATGCTATGCCGCTGGCTTTAATTGATCAGCAACGCGGTTTAGTATTAGTGCTTCACGATATTACCGAGCTGCGACGTTTGGAGCAGGTGCGAGCGGAATTTGTGGCCAATGTTTCCCATGAGTTACGGACTCCCTTGACGGCCATTAAAGGTTACTTAGAAACGTTGCTTGATGAATCATCGCCTGATCCCGTCATGTATCGTCGTTTCCTCAGCGTGGCTCATACGCATGCAGATCGATTAGGGCGATTAGTCAATGATCTGATGAATTTGTCAGACATCGAAACTGGAAAAATTAAGTTAAATTACGAGAGTGTTGCCTTAGCCGAGGTTGTAAACGAAGTCGCGGGGATTTATCAAAACGAGGCAGAGAAAAAAGGTGTCACTTTCGATAATCGGATTCCGTTCAGCATTCATGTTCAAGCTGATCGAGATCGCTTATCGCAGATCTTAATTAATCTTGTTGACAATGCCGTTAAATACACTGCCGTGTCCGGTGAAATCTGTTTTTCGGCTGTGATGAGAGAAAACAACGAACAAATAGTTCTGCGAGTGCAAGATTCTGGGCAAGGCATCCCTCCGGTTGACCTTCCTCGTATCACAGAACGATTTTATCGAGTTGATAAAGCTAGGTCCCGTGAAGATGGTGGAACTGGCCTAGGCTTAGCTATCGTGAAGCATCTGGTCCATCTACATCAGGGTTCAATCCATATCAATAGTGAAGTCGGTAAGGGAACAACTGTAGAAATCACTTTACCAATTCCTTTGTCCAATCCTACCTCGTAAGCCTTGTAGACCGCGAACCACGAGTTTCTGTATCTCGGTCAACTTCTTGAAATCCTCACAATCAATGGGTCACCTGACCAAGCTCCCAGCCTAAGAATTTTACATGCTCGTAACCTGGACAACATGAGTCTGTAATTCTTCGTCTGTAAGCTTGAAAAGAAGTCATCAGATCATAAGG
>JBMYWX010000237.1:0-4995 GCA_049607825.1 Nitrospirales bacterium | reverse complement strand
AGCTCGCCGAACTCGTCGAGGAACAACGTGCCGCCGTCGGCCGCACGAAAGAGCCCGTCTTGCGATTGCACGGCCCCCGTGAACGAACCGCGCTCGTGCCCAAACAGTTCGCTTTCAACTAAACCGGCCGGAAGTCCTGCGCAATTGATCGCAATAAAATCCCTATTTCGACGTGGGCTCAAGTCATGAATAAAACGTGCCAGCAATTCCTTTCCTGTCCCCGTTTCTCCAGTGATGAGAACGTTTGAGTCAGTAGGGGCAACCGACCGAGCAAGGTTTTGAACTTTTTTTAAGGCCTTGCTTTGCCCAACCATTCCGCCTGTGGAGTACTGGTTATTAGAAATATCTATTTTGGGGAGCCGTTGATCAACTACACTTCCTGCCCCTTCGGACCGAAAACCTTCCATCTCGCTATCAACCAAGAGGCCAAGAATGGTTGCAATCTGACAAAGAAAAGCGACCTCCTCCTGACTGGGCGCACTCACGACTAAACTGCCTATATTGAAAGTTCCTACACATTTGCCGCGTATCAGCAATGGAAGACTAATCATACGCGCTAAGCCTTCCTTACAATATGAGTAATCTTCAACGAAATCTTGATTCTGCTGAAGATTCAAGCGAATACATGGCTCCCTCTTTGTGTAGGTCAAACCCATCGCACTCCCGTTCCGTTGAATCAGAGAATCAGGCCCGAGAATCGTCAGTGGCAATCGACTCTCAACAACATAAAATTGGAATGAATCGAGTTCAGAAAGAAGAATAGTTACTTCGGCTTTATCGCAAGAAACAATATCCGAAATAGCAGAGACAATTGCTTTTAATGCATTCTCTAGATCCAAACGAAGATGAAGAATACGATTTACATTGGACAGTGTCTCATAGTAATCAGCAGCTAAGACATTCGATGGCTCGGGTCCGCTCGGTACTGACAATTTCACATCATACCTCCACCAATTTTCAACAATGAACGCGGCATGAAATATAACTAAATAGAGTGTTGTAAGTGATAGCCTTGGAGTTCTATGAATCTCTCCGTTGGAGTTCCCTGTCTGCCAATGCGCCATTCACAATTTGTATTAATCCCTCAAATTCCAGAGTTTTTGTACATACAGCATAAACGCCTAGCTTTTGTGCAGCCTCAACATTCACATCGCCTTCATAGGCCGTTAATATGATAGTGGAAACCGAGTAGATATTCTTTTGGATCACCTCAAGAGTTTCCAGTCCATTCATCCCAGGCATCTTATAATCCATAAGAAGCACATCGGGTTTCTCTTTTTTCAAGCCTATAAAACTTAACAACGCTTCCCCTGAATCAAATTCTCTCACATTGTAATGATGTCGGGTCAGCCGTTTTACGATTCCACGTCGAAGGACATCCTCATCTTCAACTATAAACACGAGAGGTTCTTCCACTGACCACTCCTAACATTGACATGAATCGCTCACTTATTGGATTAATCCATAGACTCTATGTACGCCCCTAAAGACATCAGCAGCTATAAAAAAAGAAAGGGCCAGGAAGGAAGGGGTGCAATGTTCTTTTCAAACAGCTAGGAAAAGACATGAGTCCTGGCCCTTTTATACGTCTTGCCTCATGAACATATAATTACCTTTGAGCCATTCTCAGAAAGACTCAGAGACAGTGCATCCCAACTTGACTACAAAAGCAACGACTGTGCCTATTATTCAAAAAATTATGACAATCGCAAAAGGGGTTGAAATATCTGAGCTAATGGAGAGAATGACGAATGATGACTCGCTGCAACCTATCGTGAAACCCATGAGATTATTAAGTATCTTTGGGCAACACCTCGAACGATCACGGGTTAAACCATGATTTTTTCAGGGGGGGGGGATGTTGTAACCAGTGGCCCTTAAGTAACGATGACGATGACCAAAAAATTTTAATGGTATCTAAACATCATGCGAATACTCGAGATGCAACAAAAGGAAGTAAAGAATATAATGCTTTCGATCACTCTAAATGTTGAAAGCCTATTGGAGATGACTGTTCCTTTAAAAGAGTAAATAGCAACTTAGGAAGTGAGGGTAACCTGGCTGAAAGAGGGTAGGAGAAAAGCACAACTACTCTTTGGTTTTACGCTAGGTGTCCAAAGAAACGATTTTTTTTAATCTTTTTTCTGGACGTTGCATGCCTAGTTTTTTTAGACGACTACGAAGTGTACCAGGCTTCATACCCAATTGCTTGGCTGCACCAAATGGTCCTTCGATTCGCCATTCACAGTTATCTAACGCCTGTTGAATTCGAAATTTTTCCAAATCTTTCAAATTACTTGGTAGCTGACCTTCTTCTGCTAATTGGCTGGAATTTACCAACATCCCATCAATATTCAAAGACAGCGAATTCGAAAGAATCATCGCTCGCTCGATGACATTCTTGAGTTCTCGAATATTGCCAGGCCAGGAGTACTCAATTAAACGTTCCAATGATTCATCATCAATGGTTTGGCAGGGACGTCTGAATTGCGAGCTGTACACTTCTACAAAATATTGAGCTAGGGTCGGGATATCTTGTCGTCGTTCACGAAGAGAAGGAGTCGTGATAGGAAAGACGTGAAGGCGATAATAGAGATCAGCTCGGAACCGCCCTTCAGCGATCGCCTTCGTTAAATCACTATTCGTCGCCGCGATGATTCGAACATCGACAGTTCTTGGCTGTGTGCTCCCGATACGATCAACCATTCCGTCTTGTAGAACGAGCAACAGCTTCACTTGCGTTTCGACTGGCATTTCCCCAATTTCGTCCAGAAATAGGGTGCCTCCATGCGCAAGTTCAAATTTTCCTTGCCGACATTGCTCTGCGCCCGTAAAAGCCCCTTTCTCATGGCCAAACAGTTCACTTTCCACCAACCCCGCTGGAAGCGCTGCGCAATTGACTCTAACGAACGGTTTATCTCGTCGTTGACTCTTTTCATGAATAAAACGCGCCAGTAGCTCTTTTCCTGTTCCTGTCTCGCCCATGATTAATACGCACGTGGAGGTCGGCCCGACCGCCTGAGCCAGCTCCAACGTGTTGTTAAACTTCTGACTGTTCCCAATCATCGATCCAAAGCCTTGAGTCCCCTTGATTTCTTCGAGGAGGTAGGCATTTTCTCGAGATAACTGTTCACGGAGTTGGCTAATCTCCTCATACGACTTAACATGATCGATTGCAAAGGCGATTTGCGTCGCCACTTGCTTGAGAAACTCTACATTCTCTGGATCTGGATCACCAGATTCCACGCTGCCGATGTTAAGCGTACCCAAACAGACATCGCCCACGAGCAAGGGTATATTAATCATACGGCCCAAACCTTCTTGATAATACAAAGTATCTTCAAGAAACACCTGCTTTTTCTGTAAGTGGGGTCGTACATGAATTGCCCGATGATTATAGACCCATCCTATGGCACTGCCTTCTCGGGGAATAATGGCATCACATTGCAGCCGCACAATTGGCATGCTTGTCTCAACCGCATAGAATCGAAATGCATCAAGGTCAGCATGATAAAGCGTGATTCCAGCTCGCTCCCAGGGAACTACCTTTTTAATGTGGCCAGTAATAGCTTTCCAGAAACTCTCTGTATCCCGTTGTGAATTAAGAATATTCGTGACTTCCAGTAGGGTCTGATAAAAATTCTCGGTGCTCGCGTAAGGTCTGCTACCTTGCTCATCTTCGGGACGTTTGGGGTTCGATTGGGTCACGGTTAAATTATCCGAATTCCGCCTTTTAATTACGTCTATTCTCTTTACAGCTTGTCTTGGGTGAGAAATATTCATTCTGAAATGTTCACGTTATGGCTGTGCTAGATAGAATTGTTATTCTCTAATTTTTTAGCAGCAGTCGACGCTTTCGCTATTGGCTGCATGAGAGCCATAATTCTTATCTATGTCTACGATACAGGACTAAAATGTGATGTGTCGAAATTTAATACATTTACCCATTGCCCCATTTAATAACCTAAACTTCAACGTCTTTTGGGTTTACGACTATGCAAAGAGGTCATCCAAAAACACAGCATCCAAGCTGTGTAAACTGTATGCATCAAGCAAAATTTATTCCCAATATTCATCTCTCAAACTATTTACATAAGAACGTAGTAACCCTCAATAATTCGAGACATTACTTTCTTGATACCTCATCTATAACAGAGACCAAACTTGAGTAGATGTTCGGATTCACACAGAATTCTTGCGCGTATTCGCTCGACTCTCAAAATATTGTACTACCTATTTTTTTTGTAATTAATTACTTAGAAAGCATTACTGGCATTCATCTACATATGCAACGGTTACTAAAGTGCTATATATATCCACGATTATCGTGGGTGATTCGTGGTTTTTCCACGAATTCACGATGGTAAATTATTTCATTATGGCTTAGCAGTAAACAACTAAATAATGAGCAGACATCTAACTCGTTAAATGGATTGTACCCAAATTCGATAGTCGCGAGGGGCCTACACATTCCCTTTGACTTCTTGACTTCGGTATCGCAAAGAATGCGCATGAATAGTTCATCTGTAAATCGCTACTTCTTCATGTTGACTCGACTGAGATTGAGAAAATCCTAACATAGGTGTGGCCAAATATTCGGGAAGCTTACACATACATCCTGTTACTGAAGTATTGAATCTGAGCTCTAAGTATTGACTGGATGAATGGGAATCTCTCCGTGATACAGAACAAAGGGAAAAGAATCGTTCGTTCTGGCTAAATGAAGAGGCACGTCTCTTACTTCGAAGTAGGATGAACAACCAATAGTTAAAATCTATGCCCAATACCTCTGGTTTTTCTGTAAACACTATGCAAGAAAGGCTAGCCCTTCAAAGAATATCCACATGCATTCGCAAAACCACATCTTTTCAAGTTTGCAACGCCAACAAGGAGAATGCCCGGTCAATGTGGTGAAAAAAATATTGGGGCCGAGCTCCATCCTATTGACGGTCGACTTCAGTGGACATTTAACTCAAGGTGAGAACAAACAAGTCG
>JBMYWX010000236.1:0-5110 GCA_049607825.1 Nitrospirales bacterium | reverse complement strand
CTTAGATTGATAGTAGTTGGCTATAAAGTTTTCTGATGGAGGATTGAGATAATAGATTAATTCGCATTCTGGGCATTGTACGACAGCGATATTGGATTGCCATCTTTCTTGACCTAAGTAAACGAGGTGGGTAGGTTGAGGGCTGGTGGTACTGCAGCACGGACATTCTGGGTAAGATTGAAATGTGGAGACGTCCGTCTCAGAAAATTTCAACTCTTCGTAAAATGGATGAAAAAGCTCTTCAATGATAACTGACATATTTATTTCGCGATTATGGTGGGGTTCCTATGAGATTCGTTTCGAAATTTTCTTTTCCTAAATATACTATATAATTGCCACTGCGAATTGTGGGTTCATCTTTAAGGAAAATGTAAATGTGGCATCCTTCTGACCAACGGGGTGTTTCAGGTGCTTCTTAAATCATTCCTTATCATATCAGAAGCATGATAATTTTATAGTATAAGAAAGCTGTATTCGTCAATTTTTCGTTGGAAGCATGCGAAGTTTTCATATTGAGCATTTCTACAATTCTGCTAATGCGACATAGACGATAAGTTCTGATGTTTTTCTGTAACCTAAAGAAGTGATATTTCTTAAACTCTGGGAATTTATCGATCTTCAACGTATGCTACGTTTCATCTATCGGTAAAGCAGCGGACCACGGGCTCTGCCCATAGGAATCTACTGAGCGTAAGTCTTAGAAGTGTCAAGTCGATAAGGATTCATGAGTACTAATGGAAATTAAGTCAGTTAGGGAACCGATCATGTGGGTATTAACGGATGATCGACCCGGTAATACAACGCAGTCTCTTGGCCTTGCTGATGCGCTTGGTTGGCCCTATATCGTCAAGGAGCTGAGTTTTTCTGGTCTTGCGAGACTTCATAAGGTTCATGAACGATTACTGGGTGCCACAACGCTGTGTCTGGATAAGAAAAGTTTATGTTCATTAGTTCCACCATGGCCGGAGGTGGTCATCAGTGCAGGTCGTCGTGCCGCTCCTATTGCTCGATGGATTCGTAAGCAGAGTCAAGGGAAAGCCAAGTTGATTCAATTAGGTAGAAAAGGTAGTCAGTCTGCTCATCAATTTGATGTGTCGATCTCTCCAGCTTACTGTCACATGTGGCCGAGTGATCAGCGTATTGAAACACTTATGCCTTTAAATCGTGTAACCAACCAGAGGCTTGACGCTGCGGCTCAAGAATGGAAGGCTCTTTTTGGCGATAGCCCTCATCCTCATATCGTGTTGTTAGTCGGTGGGAGCACTGTGCGGTATGTGTTGGATCAAGCCGTTGCTCGACGACTGGGGAATGATGTATTGGAGTTTGTTAAGGAAGCCGGTGGAACGTTGCATGTCGTCACGAGTCGACGAACAGGACAGTCGTCAACCAATGCATTGGTTGAAACAGTTAGAGCCTCAAGCTTTGTTCGAACATGGGAGCCCGGACAACAACACAATCCGTATTGGGGCTATTTAGCAGTTGCCGACGTTATCATCGTGACAGGTGATAGCGAATCAATGGTCGGTGAAAGTGTTGCCGCAGGAAAACACGTGTATATTTATCCATTGCCTGAAAACCCGTTGAGTGGACTGTCACGTTTTCGAGAATGGATTGTTGTGACTGGGAGAAAGACCTTAGATTCGAGTTCGAATGGAAATACCTTTGGCATGGTCATTCAACATATCTGCGCTCTGTTATTACGAAAAGGTCTTGTTCGTCCTCTTCGCGATCTCAATGTCTTTCATCGAGGTTTGATTGATCAGGGCTATGCTTTTCCCTTTGGTCAAGAATATAAAACGGGAAATCTTTTACCTCTTCGAGAATCCGAAGTCGTGAGTCGGAAAGTGAAGTCTATCCTTGGTTTTCAAGATCCATAATTTTTGATATAGTGAGGTCATTCATGTTTCGTATTGATCTTCATAAGAGTATTGGTGGGTAATTTCTTTTGTTTTTATTTGGTGTCACCTTCCTCAGTCTTCATCCTCTATTCGTTCGTTAGTATGCTCAGTACTTTCATTGCCAATTCTTCTCTCGTGTATTGAAATAGATTCTGCACCTGTATTGCTCCTAGGTAAAATCTCTTCTTTATCAAATGAGTTGATAGGGAAAAGGTGGAAGCCAGTCGTACTTGTATGAGGGTTTGTATTCTCAGGTGTCGGGTCTAGCTCAGTCTCATATTCAACAAACTACGACATATTCAGTTTTGTTGAATAAGAAATTATTGGTGAATTTGATAACAGAAAACTTTTTTGGAAAAATGAGTCGGAATCGTAAGGTGCAGGCACTCACGACCCTTGCTCAATATTCCCCTTCAGTGACGCAACAGTTCATTCCATCCAAAAAGCCTAGTAAACGCAGCAAGGTTCGAGCGATGTTGACGCATTTTTTGGCCTACGGTTTATATCCATTATTTGGAGCTGGTCGAGTAGGTCATTGGCTAGGTGTAATTCCGTATATTCCCGTTTCCTCGATGCCAAATGTTCATGAAGAGTTTGTCCCACCAACACCGTTTGACTACGCTCAGTTCAATGGATTTCCGACAGAAGAGTTTTGGGATCGTCCTCTTCCCTCTCAGGTTACATTCAATTATATCGCTACCATTTCAGGTGGATCAGCTGATCGGGATGGGTTTGTGTTTGACGAAACTCATCGTCCGATTTCCCAGGCTTGTCATCCATTACGACAACGTATGAAATATCGTCGCAAGAGTTGGCGAGATAGTATTACGGTTGACTATAGGAGACAACAGCCGTGTCCTCGGCATTTTCCAGGACGAGTGGCTATCTTAACATCACAAAATCAATATCAGTACTCTCATTGGCTATTTGATATTCTACCACGTCTGGCCAAGTTACAAGAGTACCATCGGGATATCGATTACTTCTTTTTGCAATATGTCCATCCATTTCAGCTGGAAACGATTCGGAGTTTAGACCTTATTCCTGAGCAAAGTATTATTAACAGCGAGCATGTGCCGTGGGTGAGTAGTGATGACATGGTCGTCCCATGTCATCAGGTATTATTCGGGTACCACTATCCTCGGTGGGCTTGTGATTGGCTTCGGCAGTCATTTTTACCAATGCGGGATATTCAACAGTCGTCAAGACAGAAAATTTATGTGTCTCGATCGTCTTCTGGAAGGCGTATGATTACCAATGAAAAAGAAGTTTCTTCTTTTCTCTCTCGTCAGGGTTTCAAGATTTGCGTCCTTGAGCAATTGTCGTTTGCAGAGCAGGTGTCATTATTTCAACGTGCAGATATTGTCGTCGCACCACATGGATCGGGTTTAGCCAATCTCGTATTTTGTGATCCTGGCACCCAGGTCATTGAGCTGTTTCCATCTCGAGCGACCGACGCCTATTTTCGCTTGTCGGTGGATATGGGCTTGAACTATCGGTGTTTGAAAACCAGAGATGTCGTTCCTCACCCGCGAGTGAGCGATAATTTTTCTGTGGATATTGATGATCTCTGCAAAGTTCTTGAGTAGATAAATCGTTAATGTCTAATTGGAGGTCATAGTATAAGACTGTAGTTCAGCATGTTCATGTGCCACCTTATGATACATCTTCCAAGCCATCTCGCTTGCACGACAATAGACTTTCATGAATTCGTTTCAAGATGGTCTTCCATGGTCCTCTATTTCTGACCTTTATTCTTGAGCGACCAATAGATTAGAATATCCTAGGTTTTCTGTTTATTATTTAAAGAATTTGTGAATAACTTTTAGGAAATCCCGTAAGTTTTCTTGTTAGGTCATCGTATCTGATACCTGGACGATATATAATTGAATTTTTCGATGAATCTTGTCTGCCAGAAACCTCCGAAGTATCACGGATGACATTTTGGATTTTGTAAAAGTCGTGTCAGCCTAGTCACTTATCCTCACGAGAACATTATTCTAGATTTATCCTGTCCTTCTACATACTATGAAAAGTTTTGTGCTTGGATTACTGATGGCAGTGATGAGCCTCTTCATTGTCTTTGGCTTTTTTGAGGTCTATGTCAGAATAACGCAGACGAACGTTGAGAATTTTGATATTGAGATGTGGCGCTATGCTCGCGACGTCAAACGAGTCAGTGATATTCCTGGTATGGGACATGAACATGTCCCGAACACGTCTGGTGTGTATATGAGCGTACCCGTCACCATCAATTCTGTGGGTTGGAGGGATAAAGAGTACTCAATAGAAAAACCACCAAATACTTTGCGGATTATGATGCTAGGCGATTCTGTCACTTTTGGCTGGGGAGCCCTCCCAGAGGGGGTGACCTCCTACGTGCTTGAGTCCCTCCTCAATCATGGAGAAGGACAGAGACAATATGAGGTTTTGAATACGGGCATTGGTAACACCAATACTGCAATGCAAACGGCCTATTTTCTTCATGAAGGCTTTCGGTATCAACCAGATGTTGTGGTATTGAATTATTTCATTAATGATGCAGAGCCGACTCCCTCCCGGCGACAAAGCTTTTTGGTTGAACATTCGTATGCGGCGGTATTCTTAGCTGGACGTGTAGACGTGTTCATGCGGAGCTATTTTGAACGAGGAGATTGGCAGGCCTACTATAAGAATTTGTATAAACCTCGTCAGTCTGGATGGAAAAATGCTCAATTGTCCTTAGAGCAATTGGTCAACTTTTGTCGCGAACGCAATATTAAGTTGATGATCGTGAATTATCCTGAATTACATCAACTTGCTTCCTATCCTTTTCAAGAGGTGACAGATCTTATTGCTAAACAGGCGATGAAATACAATGTTCCCTTTCTGGATCTTTTACCTGCTGTGGTCAACGAGGCCCCAAGGTCACTGTGGGTGTCTTCTACCGATGCACATCCCAATGGCAAAGCTGGAAGTCTATTTGCCACTAGACTGAAGCGAGCGTTAGCCTCAGAATTCCCCAGTCAGTTTGAATGAAATTCGTCGCTGATTCAAATAGGTGTATGAAAAAGCAGACTCCGGTTCTCAACACGGTGTTATTGGTTCTGACGGTAGTGGGGATGTTGGCTATGATTGAAGCCACGTTACGAGTCTATTTTTGGGGAACGTTAGCGCAACCATTTTCGAGTGCCCCGGTCACCATTCCTCATCCTACACGAACGATAGCCTAT
>JBMYWX010000235.1:222-5153 GCA_049607825.1 Nitrospirales bacterium | reverse complement strand
GGCGTGCGGATTCGAATTCGGCGTGATCTTGCCCCGGTTGTGTCCTCGACCTCGGTAGAGCATGTATCCCCAGTCACAGCAGCGGTGCCTACACTGACAGACTCTCAGTCGCCGGTTATGCCCGTTGATAAGGGGAAGTTCGTAACAGTGGCTTCTCCGATTGTGGGGACCTTCTACCGTTCTCCTTCTCCTGATGCAGACGCGTATGTTGAAGAAGGCGATTTTGTCAAAAAAGGACAAGTCCTCTGTATTGTGGAAGCCATGAAGCTGATGAATGAGATTGAAGCTGAAACAGATGGGCGAATCGTGAAAATTTTGCTAGAGAGTACAACTCCCGTAGAATACGGCCAACCCTTATTTCTTCTTGATCCGATTGGGTGATCTGGCCTTGTGAGATGGGGGCCATCCCAAGTTTCGCAACTCCTGGTATTTCTTTATTCTAGTCGAAAATATTGAGGTGTCTTTTACTATTTTCATGATGCCAAAGCCCAGAATGCTATGCTGCGATACTAAACATGAATCGACGTTGATCGCTGCCGTCTTTGTAAGAAGTCTTTATTTTTTGAGACCCTGGAAAATCATCGGTGTTTAAAAAAATCTTGGTAGCCAATCGAGGCGAGATTGCCCTTCGAATTATTCGAGCCTGCCGCGAACTTGGAGTTCGAACGGTTATCGTCTATGCCGATGTCGATGCGGATTCGCTCTCAGTGCGACAAGCTGATGAACATATTTGTATTGGTCCTGCTGATGGATCCCTCAGTTATAGAAATATTCCTAATGTCTTGAGTGCTGCTGAGGTCACCGGAGTTGATGCCATCCATCCAGGCTATGGATTTTTAGCGGAAAATGCGCATTTTGCTGAGGTGTGCGAATCAATTGGTTTGACTTTCATTGGTCCAACTTCTGAACATATTGCCTTATTAGGGGATAAAGCCAAAGCGCGGCAGCAGTTGAGTCAAAAGGGGATTCCTATTCTTCCTGGGAGTGACGGAGAAATTTCTCCAGACCAGGACTGCCTGAAGATTGCGAAGGACATTGGATTTCCGGTGATCGTCAAAGCCTCGTCTGGTGGTGGAGGACGAGGGATGCGCGTGGTGCTCAAAGAGGAAGATTTGCTGCCGGCTGTGCAAGCAGCTCAAGGAGAAGCCGAGTCATCGTTTGGTCATGGTGGAGTCTACCTTGAACGATTCTTTCAAGATCCTCGTCATATCGAAATTCAAGTGTTGGCTGATCATTATGGTCGAGTGGTGCATTTGAATGAACGAGATTGTTCTGTACAAAGGCGATATCAAAAGTTAATAGAAGAAAGTCCTTCTCCTGGGATGAATGATTCGTTGCGCCAAAAAATGGGACGAGTAGCCATTCAAGTCATGAAATCGGTTAACTATCGGAACGCTGGGACTGTGGAATTCTTACTGGATCGTGATGGTCAATTCTATTTTATGGAAGTGAACACACGTATACAGGTTGAACACCCAGTTACAGAAATGGTGACGGGTATTGATTTGATTAAAGAGCAAATTCGTATTGCCGCAGGGTTAAAGTTGTCGTTTAGCCAGCGGGACATCCGAGTCACTGGCCATGCTATAGAATGCCGTGTGAATGCAGAATGCCCAGATCGGTTTACCCCAAGTCCTGGGGTGGTGACGCGCTATCATCCACCAGGGGGGCCTGGAATTCGAGTTGATTCGGCCATGGAATCATCTGGGATTGTTCAACCGCATTATGATTCCCTGGTTGCCAAGCTGATTGGATATGGTCGAGATCGAGAAGAAGCCCTCGCCCGTACAAGGCGAGCATTGGATGAATTTACGATTGAAGGGATTAAGACGACCATTCCTCTTCATCGACGAGTCTTGGATCATCCCGATTTTCAAAAAGGACAAGTCTCCACTCGTTTTTTAGATCGCGTTATGGCCTCCCGTCCAATTTCCTAATTCTACCTCTATGTGTCCTTCTTCCACTCGTGATCGTCTGAAGGGTCTCTATGCCATTTTAGATGAACGCTGGGCGACCGCGTGTTCCTTGGTGGAGGTCTTAAAACAATTGGGTGAGGCTGGAGTGAGTCTTGTGCAATATCGTAACAAAGATGGAGCCATGCAGGAGGCGTATGTCCAAGCGATGAAGTTACGTGATGTTGCAGAAACGTATGGCATCCTTTTTATCGTGAATGATCGATGTGACTTAGCGTTGTCTGTGGAGGCAGATGGAGTACATTTAGGGCAGTCAGATCTTCCCTTGGATGAAGCCCGGGATCTCATGGGTGCTGATCGTTTGATTGGAATTTCTACCCATCGAGCAGAAGAAGTACTACATGCCACGAGCGGTGGGGCAGATTATTTGGGATTTGGTCCTATCTTTGGAACGATGACGAAAACCGATCATGAACCTGTCGTTGGTCTTGAGGGGCTTCGAAGCATACGGGCCCTGACATCACTTCCAATTTTTGCGATAGGTGGCATCACGCCGACTTGCACCAACGATGTGATTCTTGCTGGTGCCAATGGTATCGCCGTGGCTTCGGCCATTTTGGACTCGACGGATCGACCTCAAACCGTCACTCAGTTTATTTCTGCATTTCAGCCATGAGAAAGTCTCCCAGCTGTTGAATCGGTGCTTGCTGTTTCAACTTACTAATTCCCACTTCCCATTGATCTGAAAGTTCTGCTTGGTACGCGATAGGTCCAAAGACGGGTAGGCCACTTAATTCCTGAATCAGATCAATTGTTGAGTCGCGTTGTTTGATGCTGTTTTCTGATGCGTGATTGAATATTCCGTCATTCAAGACAATAGCGACAATCGGTATGTGCCGCGATCGTAAGGACTTGATGGTCAATTGAAGGTGGTTGACCCCGCCAAGGGTTGTTCGTCCGACTACAATACTTGGTATTCTCAACGCTTGAATCAGGTCTCGGACTGATAGTGTCTGAGTCAATGGAACCATGACTCCCCCAATCCCTTCCACCAATGTGTAGTCGCACGTCTGTGATAATCCATGATAGGCAGTTTGAATGACCGTGATGTCAACACACTGTTTTCCACCTTGTGCGCGAGCCGCAGCGAGTGGCGCAAGTGGGTCTGGAAATTGGAATTGATTCACTGATTCAATTGACTGTTCTGGTGAAATAGTGTGTAGTTTTTGAGTATCAGAACAATACGATCGTGACGCGTGAACTCCAGTTTCAACAGGCTTCATCAGACCAATAGTCAGCCTCCTTTCTTGAAGGGCACGCCCTAAGGCAGCCGTGATAGCCGTTTTGCCAACCCCTGTGTCAGTTCCTGTCAAAAAATATCCCTGTCCAGTCTGTTTGGATTGTCGAGCTGATCCTGTCGTCATGTGATATCCATTCCTAAAATTCTACTGTCGAGATTCCAGACTTGCCCCGAGACACTTTTCATGCGGGCTAAATCGTAAACACCCTTGGCAACATCTTCTGTATCTGGTGTCTTCTTGAGAAGATGGTTGGATAACTCAGTATCTGTTGGAAAAACTGTTCCTGAAAGTGGTGAAGCATGCCAGCCAGGAAAGATGGCATTGACCCGTATATTCCACGGGGCCCATTCCTGTGCGACACTTTTCATCAACCCTATGAGCCCTGCCTTTGAAGCCGCGTAGGCTGCCTGTCCCATCGTTCCTTGAGTTCCTGACAAAGAACCGATCATCACGACTGATCCATGTTGTTGTTGTTCAAAGATGGGAGCCACAGCGTTCAAGAGATTAAAACATCCCGTTAAGTTGGTGGCTATATGGTTGTTCCACGAGTCTGGTGTGGTACGCATCAGTAACTGACTCTCAGATATTCCAATTGCCCAGACTAATACGTCGAGTCGTTCATGTTCTTTGATGAAGCATTCAATCATGGCATGAGTCTGAGCATGGTCCTGCACATTTCCTTTGTGTAATGTTGCATTTCCACCAAACTCATGGATTTCCTGAACTGTTTGTCTAGCTGATTGCTCATTTTGCGAATACTGAATGCCGACATGCCAATGTTGTTTCCCAAAGCAGCGACAAATGGTCTGACCAATCACACCCGATCCACCAGCAACCAAGACAGTTGAATTACAAGAAGAGAGAATCATTTATAAATGGATGGGAGCTAATGAGTAATTCTTGGTAATTGGAAACATACAGCCCTTGAGGCTAGCGTAATTGATTCACTTAAAGGTAGTTGTTCTATGTGGCTGGTGTAGATTCCGTTTCTTGCTGCGATAATTCAGTGTATGATACTGTGCGCTAAGAAATTTAACATAGGTCAAGGAGGGCATGTTGTTCAATATAATTACAAAACTTTTCGTTGCTTTTCTAGCACAGGGCCTTATTGTTATATCAATTTTTGAGGGGTCTGTTAAAAGTTTCGCAGAGCAATCGAGTCGTGTGGTTTCAAACATAGAAGAGTATTTCCCTGACCAAAAAGGCAATGAATGGACGTATCGTGGGCGATTTATTGAAGGACAGATGGTGCAGATTGCGGAGAAGTCTTTCACGAATGTATCCACGGTGATGGGGCTAGAGACAAACAACGGTATGGAGGTGACGGTCTTTCATGATACCAATCCTGGTGATCAAGGACCCTCTGATAGTTCCTATCGACGGGATGCCGCAGGAATCCGCTACTTTGGCTCAAAACCGGGAACGGTGCTTGAGAAGCAATTAATCCCGTATCAAATTGTTCGATTTCCTCTTGAGGTGCCAAGTTCTTTTCAGCAGCTTGATCGAAAAGGCTTGGATTTGGGATTAGATTTAGATCGGGATGGGAAACCTGAGAAGGTTGATGTCCATGCAATTGTATCCGTGCTAGGCCAAGAAACTGTGACGGTTCCACTTGGTACCTATCCGGAGGCCATTCGATTGGAAGCCAAAATGACGATGCAAGTCCATCTGTCTCAAAATGGGCAAGTGGTGAACGGGACGGATACGATGACGGCCT
>JBMYWX010000235.1:0-212 GCA_049607825.1 Nitrospirales bacterium | reverse complement strand
AGAACGACAAACGATTCCTTCATTGCGTTCAGAAACTGATCGAACGATTGAAGTGATCGAGGAACTTGTGAAGGCATCTATCAAGGGGAAAATAATTTCCCGTCATGAAGGGGCACCTATCCCCAAACCGATTTTTACCCATCATTCTTCAGAGTAATTTATTTAGTTTACCCTTTCCTGCTTAATCCTTTCCGCACCCTTTTTCCTCAATA